>DOTA01000434.1 GCA_003513015.1 Chloroflexota bacterium | reverse complement strand
AAAACCAGAACTGCTTGTTTAACAGCAAACAGAATAGCGATTCTACAACCGGAGAATCTCAGGACTAATCTTCTTCTGTGACAGAGGCAGCAACCGCTTTTTTGTGACGGTATACAATGCGGCCTCGATTCAGGTCATAAGGTGACATTTCTACACGAACGCGGTCACCCAGAAGGATACGAATATAATACTTGCGCATTTTGCCAGATAGATAAGCCAACACATCGTGGCCATTCTCCAGACGCACCTTAAATTGCGTCCCTGGCAATGCTTCAATTACCATTCCTTCAACCTGAATCTTATCTTCATCTTTAGCCATAAAAACCTCCGGCTTTTCTCATAAAAACTATTTGCACCCTAGCAACTTTACTTTCCGCGGGTTTTGGTGGTGCGGCGTCGGGAACGTCGAATGGCCTTTTTCTTCTGAATCCGGCGCAACTCACTCTTAGAAACGAACCAACGCTTACGGCGTAAGGTACTCAACACACCACTTTTAGCAACTTTCTTGCGAAAACGGCGCATTAGTTGTTCTTGTGATTCGTTAGGGCGCAACTCTACTGATGGCAAACTCCTCACCTCCTTTTGGGTGAAAAATCAATCGCCAGATTAAACAAAAAACCCGGCTTGCGCTCGCGTAGGCAGCCGAGTTAGATAATAATGGTCAATTCCATGACAACTCTCTCGTTTGGCCTATAGATACTCTCCAGTTTGCCACAATCCGCAACGAACGAATATACACGCAAACCCACGAACGCGGCCCGTATTATAACGCGGGTTCAATAGGCTTGTCAATTTAAGATTTAAGGAATTTCACATAATTTTATGGTATAGTGCTCAACCAGTTCTCAATAAATCAAGGATATTCATATGAATAATCGAACCATCATCACCTGTCTTGTTTTGATCATCGCTGCTTGCCTGTTGCTCAGTTGTGCCAGTATTGTGGGTGCCGGATTTTTTATTTGGAATACTTCCAGCAGCACCGAAATTTCGCAATCCGAAGAGTTTTTCGCGCCTAGTGAGATTGTTCCCACGCTCGAAATGGAAGTTCCCACCCCAGGGATGGATGATCCCAAAATCACGGAAGCACCCACAAATCCAGAGAGTGAGCCGTCAAGCACCCCCTCCGGAGATAGTTCCATCCCCGCGGATGTTCTCCGTCAAATGGATGAAATCCAAATGCAGGTTGTGTTGGAGCGCGGGCTGAAACCTGTCGATACGGTGGATCGCAAGCTTTATTCCTCTGAGCAATTGCGCGAAAAGGTGATCCAAGATTTCGAAGACGATTATTCGCCCGAAGAAGGCCATACAGATGCCGTTACGCTGGCGGCCTTTGGCTTGCTGGAACCGGATTTTGATCTCTACACATTTTATATTGACTTGCTCAGCGAACAAATCGCCGGTTTTTATGATCAAAAAACCAAAGAGATGGTGGTTGTTCAGGGCGAAAGCTTTGGCGGCCCCGAGCGCCTGACTTACGCCCATGAATATACGCATGCCTTACAAGATCAAAACTACGACATCGAAAATGGCCTGAACTATAATGATGATGCCTGTCAGGCCGATTCTGAGCGCTGCGCGGCCATCCAGGCACTAATCGAGGGTGATGCCAGCCTATCAGAAATGACTTGGTTTATGGATAATGCCACCTCCCAAGATCAATCTGAGATCATGGACTTTTACAACCAGTTGGATACGCCCATTTATGACTCCGCCCCGGAGTTCATCACGCTGGATTTCACCTTCCCCTATAATTATGGCTACACTTTTGTGGATTATCTGCACAATCAGGGTGGCTGGGGCACCGTCGACCGGGCCTATCAAAATTTACCGCAATCTACTGAGCAAATTTTGCACCCCGAGCGCTATCCAGATGACACCCCGCTGGTAGTTTCAGTGCCCGATTTCGCCGGTATTTTAGGCACAGGTTGGGAAGAACTTGACCGCGGCACAATGGGCGAATGGTACACCTACCTGATTCTGGCCAAAGGGCTGGATGAAAATGGCCGTCTCAGTGAAGATGCAGCCGCGCGGGCCGCTGAAGGCTGGGGCGGTGATGCTTACACCGTTTACTTTAATGCCGACACGCAAGAGACCGCCATGGTGATGCAAACCGTCTGGGATACCGGAAACGATGCCGATGAATTCGCCGCCGCTTTTCGTGAATACGCCAGGAACCGCTTTGGAAGTTCATCTACGGATACCTGGCAAGGNNCCCCCAATGCCGAGTTAGCCGCAGCGCTTTGGGCTGCAATTCCTTAACAAATCTCCCACGGGGCTGGCAGATCTTAACCAAACTGCCAGCCCTGATTCTGTGAGGAAGACTTGTGACTCAGCGTACATCTCATTATCCCCGCTTGGATTATGATCCCCTGGCTGGACAGTTTGACCAACGCTATCGCGCCAATCCGCTTTCGGGTGTAGAACAAACCCTGGTTGATCTGAGCCAAACCTTGGGATCAGAGCGCATCCTTGAAGTAGGCTGCGGCACCGGGCGCTGGCTAAAGGGGTTAGCCGCTCGTGATTCAAAATGTCAACTTTACGGCCTGGATGCCTCCCAAGGAATGCTAAAAATTGCCCGGAACGGTACCCATCCCCTGCAACTATTACAGGGCAGAGCCGGGCAATTGCCGTTCACAACCCAAAGTTTTGGTCTGATCTTCTGTGTCAATGCCCTGCACCACTTCGCTGAACCCGATAGTTTCATTCAACAGACCCAGCAAATCTTGAAACCCGGGGGTGTATTGGCTGTCATTGGGCAAGTTCCCCAAGACCGGCGCAATCGTTGGTATGTTTACGATTTTTTCGCGGGCACTTACGAACAAGATTTGCGGCGCTTCCCCACCTGGGGTGTTGTCACCGAATGGATGATCGCCGCCGGATTCGAACAAATCCATTGGCAGCCCGTAGAGCAAATTTCAGGTGACAAAATCGGCCAAGCGGTGCTGGATGATCCTTTCTTGCAAAAGAAAGCCGTTTCGCAACTGGCGCTGCTCAGTGAAGAAGCCTACGCCGCCGGAATCGCCAAAATCAAGCAGGCTATTCGCCAAGCGGAAGCCAACCAAGAAATCATCAAGTTCGAAACCCAACTCCGCCTTGATTTGCTCACCGGAACCAGGCCATAAAATCGAAGGAGTGCTGAAATGACCACCCCCAAAGCCTTTCAAGATTTCTACCCCGATCAATGGAGCCACTGCTACGGCTGCGGGCGGCTCAACGAGCACGGGCATCAAATCAAAAGCTATTGGGAGGGCGACGAAACTGTGGCCCACTTCACCCCCGAACCCTATCACATGGCGATTCCCGGTTATGTTTACGGCGGGCTGATTGCCTCTCTGGTCGATTGCCACGGCACGGGCACGGCCTCCGCCGCGGCCTATCGGGCTGAAAACCGCCCCATGGATTCGCAGCCGCCCCTGCGCTTTATGACCGGCAATCTCAACGTGCGCTATCACAAACCCACCCCCTTGGGGCCGCCCATTGAATTGCGGGGGCAGATTCGTGAAATCAGAGGACGCAAAGTGGTGGTGGATATTCGCGTGATGGTGGAAGGTGTCGTCACGGCCAGCGGTGAAGTGATTGCCATTCAAATTCCCGAACACATGAAACTCGAACCTGAAAATCCTGAGTGATTCCGCTAAAAGAGAAAAACTATGCCCTTGGATATTCCCCGCATCCGCGCCCTATGTTTTGATGTTGATGGTACCCTGAGCGATACCGACGATCAGTTTGTCGCCAAATTTGTGCGCTTGCTGACCCCCTTTAAATTTTTGTTCCCTGAGAAGAATCCCTTATCCTTTGCTCGCAAACTCGTGATGTTCACCGAAGCGCCGGGCAACTTTTTGATGGGCATCCCCGATAAACTGCATATTGATGATGAAATCGCCGCAGTTGGGGATTATTTTTTTCGCAGAGGGCACAGACAAAAAGCCGGGGGGTTTTTACTCATCCCAGGGGTCACAGAAGCACTCACAAAGCTGAATCCGTATTTTCCCATGAGTGTAGTGAGCGCTCGTGGGGGGCGCAGCACTCAAATTTTCCTGGATCAATATCATCTCAATCCATTTTTTAAAGCCATTGCCACTGCGCATACGTGCGAATATACCAAGCCTTATCCCGACCCAATCCTTTGGGCGGCCGCACAGATGGGGGTTAGCTCTGAAGAATGTTTGATGATCGGCGATACCACGGTTGATATCCGAGCGGCTAAAGCGGCAGGGACGCAATCCGTGGGGGTTTTGTGCGGTTTTGGGGAGGAGGTTGAACTTCGCGAAAGCGGCGCCGACCTGATTTTACAGAGCACTGCGCAGCTTCCCCAGGTTTTGCTCGGTGAATAGAGCAATGGGACTATTGTTAAGCAACTGCGAACTGTTATAATCTAGCTGTATGGCGTTTCCGAAGCGTATTTGGGTTTATTTTTCATTATTGCTATTTGTGGCTGTCATCGGCATTATGGGGCAGAGGGCCTCAGCACAAGCAGAAAATGCACGCTATTTTCCGGAAACAGGGCATTGGGTCACGGGTGAGTTTCTCACCAAATATGAGGGAATTGATAACCCATTAGATATCTACGGGGCACCGATCACCGAGAGTTTCTTGGATGCAGATAGCAAACTCGAATTTCAGTATTTTGAGAAGGCCCGTTTTGAATTCGATCCAGATGCTCCCGCAGGTTTGCGGGTAAAACTAAGCCCGCTCGGCGAAGCGCTTTACGAAGCCGGCGCGCAGATCAGTGTGCCAACCAATGCGGCCGCCTGCCGGGCGTTTGTACAAACCGGTTATTCCGTTTGTTACGCATTTCTGGATTTCTTTGAAGAAAATGGGGCAACAGCCCAATTCGGCTATCCAATTTCTGGTTTTGAATCCCACGATGGCTGGATTGTGCAATATTTTCAGAATGCACGTTTTGAATGGCACCCCGAAAATCCGGCAGGGAAGTATGTAACCATTTCGAACCTGGGATACCGTTATTTTTACGATCAACGTGAAGATCCCACTTTGTTGAATACAGTTCCCCAAGACCAGATACCCAATTTGCCGGTCTTGGGCCTGCAAACGCACGCTTTTGCCAGCATAGCGATTTTGCCATTATCTGGCACGCAAACGCTCTTTGTGATCGTGCAGGATGAATATCATAACCCAATTGAAGGTGCTGAAGTTAATTTTTCGGTGATCCTACCCGATGGCAGCACAGAAAGTTATCAGGCACCACGTACCAACCAAGCAGGGGTGAGTACGCAACACTTTGAGGTGCATGCTAACCGACCGGGAATTGTCAATATCTTAGTGCAGGTAAGATATAACGCAACCCTGACAGCCAAAACTCGCACATCATTCTCGTTGTGGTGGTGACAAAAAAAGAGAAGGCTAAGCGGGCCTTCTCTTTTTTCACTGATGGCTAAATTTGTGATTTTGGTTTAATTGGCCCGCAGGCGCTCCAAGATGGTTTGATACCTGGCAACTTCCGGGGGGTTAAATTCAATGATGCGTTGAATCGCAGCCATCGCTCCAATTTGATCTCCGGCATCCAATAAAATTTCACCCGTAACATCCAAATGATGAACGGCTTTTTCCAAGTTGCCGACAATATAGTATTCTTCCGCAATGCGCCGGTGAAGGGTAGCCTGCTCTGGACGTTCTTCNNGTGAGGCTGGTAATTTCCTTATAAACCTTCATCGCCTGTCGCCAGTCCAAACTTTGAACATCAATATCCGCGATGCAGTGTAGGATTCGCACCTGCCAGCTTGGTTTGATATCCGAAATTTGGGTCAGGCGCAAAGCGTTCATATAAGTTTTTCGGGCATTGGCTAAATCTGCCAGGCTGTAATAAACCTCAGCTAATTTGACATACTCATCGACCGCTTTTTGGCTAGTTCCGCGTGTGATCAATTGATCAATCAACTGATTGCGCGCGTCCAAATCCATCGGTGAAAGCTCGACCACCCGGCGCAGCATATCAATCGCTCTTCCGGCTTCGCCGCGTACGCTATAGGAGCGCGCAACCACCATATACTTCTGGATGGCATCAGGGATCAAGCCTTGCGCCAGCAACAATTCCGCAATGGTGATATGCAAAGGCAAATAGGTCGGAGCATGTTCTAAGGCAAAAAAGGCCTCTTCCACTGCGGCCTGAGCCTTACCTTGGCGCGCCAACTGCCTGACGGTATTCATGGCACCAACTACCTGGCTGCCACGCGTTTCGATAAGCACCTCCGCCAGGGGTGTGGGAGGCCCGTCATCATCACCAACCATCGACTGGGAGCGGAACTGGCGTAAATGATTGCGCCAGTTAGGTCGCAACAACAATTCAGACACGCTAGTACAGACCTGTTTTTGTTGGTTTTCGTTTTTCTCTTGGGCTTGAGATTCAATTAACGGATCGTAGAGTTGGCTCAAACCATCTGATAAATCAGCCGGAACCAGGGCTACATCTGCAATTTTTAGCGCCTCCAAATAGGAGACTGCGGCTTCCTGGACGCGGCCCAACTTCAAGAATGCCTCCCCCAACAATAAACGCGAACCCAATGAAAAATTCGGGGATTGAACCGCTCGCTGGAGATGCCGCACAGCGCTCTCGAAACGATCCGCTTCGAAGCGCAAAAATCCTAATTGAAAATAAGCAGCCGTATGCTCCAGACCGGCATCGATGGCGCGTTTCAACTCCTCTGCAGATTGGGCATTATCACCCGTGAGTTGAGAATCAACCGCCTGGCTGAGGTGCAGCATAATTTTGGTCTGGTCAATTTTCTTCGAGAATAATGGGCCGGTCCCACTAACAATGCTTTGAAATTCTCGCCGGCCAGAAGCAGCGCCATCGCCTTCACTGGCAGATTGATCGAAAAACAACTCAGCCAGAACCGCCAAAGCATCTTTTTGGGCTTCTTCAACCGGATTCAAACCGCTATCTTCAGACTCTTTTTGGGGGGCTAACTTTAATTCCCCGGTTCCTTTGCGCAGGGAGGAGGTTGTGCCGCCACGCGGCCGGGCCGGTTTGGGCAGCAAAGTGCCATTACGCAACATCACCAAAGCCTGTCGCGCCTCCGCATTCTCTGGAGTGATTTTCAAGGCCCGATTGACTGCATCAATCGCTTTGGCAATATCGCCGGAATGCTGCATTAGGCTGGCAATATGCAGATATTCGCGCGCAGCCTGCGGCTTACGGTCAACTTTTTCAAACACCAGGGCCAGACGAGTGTGTGCCCGTAAATGCTCGGGGTTCAAACTCACAGCCCGCGACCAGTTTTCAATGGCTTTCTCAACATCCTGGCGTTTTAAATAAAGTTCCCCCGCCCGCGCAGCTGTTTCGGCTGCCAGATCGGGTTTGTTGCCAAGTTCATAGAGCGTAGCCACCTTCTCCAACGGGATCGGGTCATCTGGTGCTATTCTCGCTGCTTGCAGATACATTTTCAACGCATCCCCAAAAGTTTGCATCTCAAACAACGCCAGCGCCAAACTATTTGTGGCTTTAAAATCATCCGGTTTTTGGCTCAAAGCCTGCTGATAATATTCTGCTGCTTTGTTCCAATCCTGATCCCAGGCTGCCGAGTGGCCCTGGCTCATGGCACGTTGATAACGGTGATCTTGATCTGTGGTCATATTTTTCACTCAACTGGCTCTAGTTCGCCCCAATTGGATCCGCTGCGAGCATCCGTTCGCAAGGGAATATCCAGGCAATAGGCTTGTTCCATCGTATTTTGCACCAAGATGGCGGTTTCGGCAAGTTCCTCCGCAGGGCATTCTAACACGATCTCATCGTGAACTTGCAATAACATTTTAGCAGAGAGATGCGCTTGCGCTAAAGCCCCGGGAACGCGCAACATGGCGATTTTCATAATATCGGCCGCGGTGCCCTGGATGGGCGCATTGATGGCTTCGCGCTCCTCCCGCATGCGGATTTGCTGATTGGAAGGATTCACCAGTCCCGGGAAATAGCGCCGCCGGCCCAGGAGTGTTTCCACATACCCCTGTTTGGCAGCCTGATCCCGAATACTATCAAGATATTTCTTGATCCCGGGAAATTGCCGGAAATAAGCTTCCACAAAATCTTCAGCCTCGGCCAGGGTCAAATCCGTGGAACGCGTCAGGCCAAACGAACTCATCCCGTAAATCAAGCCAAAATTAACCGCCTTGGCATGCCGCCGCTGATCTTTGGTCACCGCTTCCAACGGAACGCCAAAAATGGCCGCCGCAGTAGCCGCGTGAATATCTTGCCCCGCTCGGAAAGCCGCCAACATGCCTTCATCTTGCGCCATGTGTGCGGCGATACGCAACTCCACTTGCGAATAATCGACTGCCAATAATTGTTTGCTCGGCGCGGCCACAAAAGCGTGGCGCACCTTGCGCCCCAACTCGGTGCGGATAGGGATATTCTGCAGATTGGGGTCCGAAGAGGCCAGCCGTCCGGTGCGCGAACCCGCCTGATTATAGGATGTGTGCACTCGCCCCGTCTGTGGGTTGACCTGCTGGGGTAAAGCCTCCACATAGGTGGATTGCAGTTTGGAGAGTTCGCGATGCTCCAAAATCAGATCTACCACCGGGTGAGATTTGCTCATGGATTCGAGCACACCCGCGGCTGTGGAATAATGCCCGCTGGCGGTTTTGCGCGTACGATCGGGTGGGTTGAGTTTGAGCACCTCGAACAAGGCCCGCGATAACTGCTGGGTGGAGTTCAAATTAAAGGGTTCGCCAACCAACTTAAAAACTTGATCTTCGATCTCGATTAAACGGGTAGCCAATTCTCGGGACATATTCCCTAAATAAGCGCGATCCAATTCAATGCCGGTCATCTCCATTTGCGCCAGAATTGGCACCAGGGGCATCTCGATTTCATCGAATAGTTTGGTCAGGGCCGCAACATCCATCTCCTCCTGCAACTGCGGCATCAGGCGCAAAACCACGGCGGCATCGTCTGCGGCGTAGGCCGCCGCGGCGGGGATGGGCACTTCGGCCATAGTGATTTGTTTTTTGCCTTTGCCGATCAGTACATCGATTTCTGTCATTTTATGGCCCAGCCGCACCCAACTGAGATTTTTCAAGCCCAGGTTACGCGAGTCGGGGTTGACCAGCCATTCGGCCAACATGGTATCGAAGGAAAGCGGGGTCACGCGCAGGCCGTAACGCGCCAGCATCACATAATCATATTTGAGGTTGTGCCCGGCTTTGGGGATGTTTGGGTTGGTCAGCGGCGCGCTCAGCGCTTCGAGCACGGCATCCAAGGGGAGTTGCTGGCCTTCCGCATGCCCCACCGGGATGTAATAGCCCGCTTCGGGCGCAACCGCCAACGAGATACCCACCAAATCGGCCTGCATTTGATCGGTAGAAGTGGTTTCGGTATCGAAGGCAATCACGGCGGCTGTTTTTAGTTGGGCAACCAGATTTTCTAGCTTTTCGGCTGAATCAATAATTTGGGTTTCCGCCGCTCCCTGGGGTTGTGCCGCTAACGTTTGAGCAGCTTTGGGTTGGTCGCCGAACAACGAAAGCTGCTGCCCGGCCTTAGGCGCAATTGGGGGCATGCTTTTGCCATATTTTTGCACCAGACCATCCAGGCGCGGCAGCAACGAGCGGAACTCCAACTCACGGAAGATTTCGTTGACCCTGGCCGGCTGAAAATGATCGGGGCGCGCCATCTGCAAATCAAGCGGCACCTCCAAATCGGTGACAATAGTGGCTAACTTCTGACTCAGGTAAGCGTTTTCGCGCCCGGCTTCGAGTTTGCTGCGCACCCCAGGTTTGAGTTCCTCCAAATGGGCATAAACCCCATCCAGGGTATCAAATTGTGCCAGCAAGTCGGCAGCGGTTTTCTTGCCAATCCCAGCCACACCCGGGATATTATCGGAACTGTCACCCATCAGGGCTTTGTAATCGACCACCTGATCTGGGCGCACCCCCAGATATTCGCTCACATCTTTCGCCAAATAATCTTTGGCATCTGCCAGCGAACGTCCCGGTAGGTTGACGATGATGCGATCTTGCACTAATTGCAGTAAATCGCGATCCCCGGTGAATATTTTAACCCCCAAGCCCTGCCGGACGGCCTCACGGGCCACGCTACCGAGCACATCATCGGCTTCGAAGCCATCCATCTCCAGCCGCGGAATGCTAAAAGAATCAACTAATTCACGCATGCGCTCGATTTGCACGCGCAGATCATCGGGCATTTTGGCGCGTGTGCCTTTGTACTCGGGGAAAAGCTCATCGCGGAAAGTCTTGCCGGTATCAAAAACCACCGCCAGGTAATCGGGGTCTTCTTGCTCAAAGATGCGCAGCAGCACGCTGGCAAAGCCATAAACCCCGGCAGTCGGTTCGCCCGCATTGGTCACCCAACGCCCTCCCCCACCGCCCGCTGTCAGCGCAAAATAAGCCCGGTAGGCCAAAGCGTGGCCATCGATCAAATACAAAATTTCTGGCATAAATCTCTCAATTCTGAAAAACGATCCAATCAGGGTGTTTCCAGCCCCTGGTGCAAGCGGGTTTGGCGAATAAAATCGCGCAACAGATCGCCCGAAAGGGTTTGGCGGCCATGCACCACCATATAGCCCGGCGCCCAAAAATCTCCGGAGGGATTCTCTTTGGCGAGTTTGGGCATTTCCTCGAAAATCAGGGCGGAAGTCTGTTCGCGAAGATTGCGAATCACCTCAGCGGGCGGCACCTGCGGGCTGACACTAACCACCCAATGCAAATACTGTGGCCGGATGGCTAAATGCTCTAACCGCCAGCCATAGGCCAAACACAAACGCGTTACCACCCGGCTGAGCAAAACCCCCAAATCTCCGGCGATCATTTGGCTGGGCAAGCGTGTGACCAAAACGCAAGCGTAAGCCAAATCATGGAGAGCGGGGGATTCCGGTTCTAAGCGGATTTCGGTTCGTGAGACGGATGCGTTAACCAGTGCGGTTTCCACAATCATTGGCTGGGCAACCGCTTCCCGGACCTCGGGGAGGCCGGCCGTTTTTTGGGGTTTAATCTCAACTTGTCGATCGAGTGCGGTTTCCAGCTGAACCCTTTCAGCGTCCCTGGCCCCATCCGGGTCGGGGATGTCGATGCTAGCAAGCAAGGCTTCGAACATGGCGGCTTGCTGCGCCAATAAATCATCTTCGGGAGGCCAGTCTTGGTCATCATCTTGGGAGGCATCAGCCTCGGGCACCCAATCATCCGCTGAATACTCGTCAATCTCTGGGGGTGAGGGTTGTTTTCGAGGTGCAGGAGCCTTCTCAATTTCAGTAGAGAAATCCAGCAAAGGCGAGGTCAACTTACGGGCCAGTTCCCCAGTTTGGGCGCGCATCTTGCTAAAGGGCATTTCCGCCTCATAGATCAAGGCCAGCACAAATCCGGCCCCTAAGGCGGTAGCGTAGAGCATAAATTCACCCCCGATGGTATTCAGGCGTACGAAGCGCGCCAGATCGCCGCTTTCCCCGTTAGCCCAATGCTGACCGATCAAAAGGGCCAACTCTTCGGCTGCGCTGTGCGGCAATTGCCCGGCATAGGCCCAAATTCGGGCATAACGGATGATCAGTGCTGCTTGGGCATCAGCTTCGAGCGAGAGGCGGGTGAGGTATTGGGCGGAGCGGTTGACATCCTTAAGCCAGGCCAACTCCAGGGGAATTTCCGTATTTTGGGGCGGTACGATGGAGGGTGGAGCCGGAACCTGAGGTAGCATCCGTTCAACGGTAGTGAGTAGATCAGGCAAGTAGAAAGGTTGTGGCAAAATTACATCGATTAAGGGGTCAATAGCAATGTTTTCGGGACAGCTACCATCGGGGTAGATGAGCAACAGCGGCAAATCGTGGATTTGCTCACGCAGCGCGGTAACCATAAACGCGCTGCCAGGATCGGGCATTTTACAATCGAGAATCGCCAGAGCGGGATCATCTTCCCGAGCGGCAATCAACGCATTGGATACATCCGCGACCAAAAGGGGAAAATACCCCACTTCTTGTAAAGCCTGTAATACCAGTTCTCCGAAACTACGGATGGGGGTGGCAATTAAAACCTTGGCAGCCATGTTCAGAGTCTATCATGGGCGAAGCACAGGGGCAAGCACCCTTTTGGGGCACAAGCAATCCTTTACGATCGCACAAAATTTTCAAGTTCTTGCGTTATAATTCAGGCAGCATGGGTAGCCAGGCACCGCACTACTTGAGCATAAAACTTTCACCGAAAGCGCACCCGTTTTTACGGCGGATGGGCTTACTTTTGGTGCTGGGTAGCGTGCTGCTGATCTCCGCATTGGCTGTTTCGATCCAGGCCTCCGAAAAACCCCAACGTTCTACCGAAATTATCGTGTCGTACACCCAATCCGAATGGTGGCTGATCCGCTGGTCGACCAACCAGCCGGAATGCCAGATTATCACGGATCATGAAGGCTTGCCGAACGGGGATGATGTTTTTATTTATTGCGGAGAAAAACTCTACAAACAATGGTTTGCGACAGAAACTTGCCCGGAGGCTATTTCGGCAAACGGTGATACCGCCCGCTGCCAGGGTTTATACTTGCATCTGATTTCCCAAACCCCCATGGAAAAGATTGTGCAGGTGGATCTGCCGATTGCTGAAGCCTGGATCAACTTGACAGGTTGCACGCCGATCCCCCCCGAAAATCGTTGCGATACCCTGCCAAATTTGCTGATCATCGGCGAAGAACCGCTACCCAATGAGCAGATTGTGCAGATTCAAGGGACTTTCAACAATATACCATTTGTCTGCCCCCCCGGAGAGACCTGTGAAATCCCGCTGCGCCCTACCCCCTTGGAGGGTGCTGTGGTTGAATTTTGGTCAACCTCCAGCTTTGGGGATTCCAGCGAGCACTACAGCGCCTTAGTGCGCGTGATCGATGGCGGTGCGGCCATCGCTCCCGGAACCGGTGGCTGGTACATAGACGTGATGAGTGACCGCTGGCTGGGAGTGCAGCCCAGCAGTTGCGCCCAAGTTTGGGGCACTTTTGCACCCATCGGCGGGGAGGTTCCCAACTGGTTAGCCTCACCCAGTGATCCGCAACTCTTGGCTTCGGATGAACCTTACACCTATCTGGCCGGACGTTTGATTGCCAACGGCGTAATCGATGCCAGTGAATGCCCAGCAGGCGGCCTGGAATTCAACGGATATGCTAACACCTGCGGGCTGGAAAAATCCCGTGCTGAAGTAACGCTCTGGCAAAACCAGTTTGATGACCGTCTGGTTGCAGTCGCCGCTGAAACCAACATCCCCTCCCAATTGATGAAAAATCTGTTTGCTCAAGAAAGCCAATTCTGGCCCGGCGTTTACCGCACAGCCGAAGAATACGGCTTTGGGCAACTCACCGAAAAGGGAGCGGATACCGTTTTACTTTGGAACGAAAATTTCTATTTCCAGTTTTGTCCCCTGGTGCTTTCCGCGGATATCTGTGGGGTTGGCTACGCCCAATTGGATGAAGAAAGTCAGGCTCTGTTGCGCGGCGCGCTGGCCATTGATGTAAATGCCGATTGCGCCGATTGCGTCGCGGGAATCGATCTCAGCCACGCTGATTTCACCATCGACTTGTTTGCCCAATCCATCAAAGCCAATTGCGTACAAACCGGGCAGATTGTTTCCAACCATACAGGTTTGCCACCCGCTGAGGTCAGCAGTTACCAGGAGTTGTGGCGCTACACCCTGGTCAATTACCACGCCGGCCCGGGTTGCTTATCCGATGCCTTCAATCGTACTCGCCAAGCCGGGCAACCTCTCAACTGGGGGAATGTGGCGGCCCAACTCAACATCCTCTGCCCTGGTGCAGTCGAATATGTGGATAAAGTAGCCAAAGAATAACCCCACACGATGTACCGGGTACCCAGTACATCGTATATCCTCTTCCTGGAGCATCGATGTCTTTCAACCCCAACTTCCTCACCACCCTGATCGGTTCCGTCCCCTACACTGATACCGCCCAAACCTGCCAGCGCATCGCCAAGCAAATTGACATCCCCATCTGGCCACAGATGGTCAAACTTGGTTTCCGAGAAAATATGTACACCCAATACGGCGCGGTGCTGCCCGCCGTGGTAATTGATGATGAAAAAGAAAAAATCACCTTCAACACTACCGAAGATATTACGCCGGCGCTCGAAACCTTCTACATGCCCTTCCTGGAAGAAAACCTGGATTACTTCCATCTGCCGCCGGAGCATGCCCAGGGATTTTATGCCATGCTGGAGCAGTTACGCGCCACCCCTGGCGAATGGATCAAAGGCCAGGTCACTGGCCCCATCAGCATGGGCCTGACGGTTGTCGATCAAGACCTCCGCTCCTCTCTCTACAACGAAATGCTGGCCGATGCCCTTGTCAAAAACGCGGCCATGAACGCCCGCTGGCAAATCCGTCAACTCAAAAGCGTGCGCCCTAACGTGATCATCTTTGTCGATGAACCTTATATGGCTTCCTTTGGCTCGGCCTTTATTAGCCTGAGTCGCGAGCAAGTTATCACCATGCTCAATGAAGTTTTCGAGGCCATCCACGCCGAGGGCGGGCTGGCTGGTGTGCATTGCTGCGCCAACACCGATTGGTCGGTGCTGCTCGATACCCAGGTGGACATTCTCAATCTGGATGCCTACGGCTACCTGCAAAATTTAGCGCTCTACCCCGCTGAACTTCGCCGGTTTCTGGATCGCGGCGGAGTCATCGCCTGGGGGATCATCCCCAACAACGAGCAAATTGATTTTGTAACCCCGCAGGGCTTAGCAGATCAACTACGGGAGGGCCTGGCGCTCATCTGTGAAAAAGCCGCAGCCCGTGGGGTGAGCATTGACCCCCAGGAATTCGAAACCCGCAGTTTGATCAGCCCTGCCTGCGGCCTGGGCCCCACCACCCCCGAAATCGCTGACAAAGTGTTAGCCGTGCTAGCCGAAACTGGTCAACGGCTGCGCAATAACTGACAGCTAAACGCGGATAACATCCTATCGATCCATTTGACCGCGCTCAGTCGTCCACCATCTGCGGTCAAATCAGGTATCACCCTCCAACCGCATCACGCCATCTGTACCACTCATCACGCCATCATGCCCCTCACACTTACATCTCCCCATTTACATTTCACGCTCAATCCACAAGCAGCGACCTGGTCGCTATATGGCACACAGTTAAACGCGCCTTTCATTGAAGATGCCTGGATGCAAGTCAATTATCAGACTCCGATTTCAGCCTTGTTGCGTTCGGGGAGAAGAAAACATATCAGCCTGCAAACCTGGCCCAAAGCCCAAATTAACCATTCTGTTACTTTCTCACCTCATGGCGAACTCCAACAAATCACCCTCGAAAGTGGGCCTGATGCTAACCGTTTATTCTACAAAATCGAATTCGCCCTTCCCCAAGAACATCCCCTCTTCTTGTGGCGGCTGACCATTGAAAATCGGGGCCAATCGCCGGTTCAAATGGATCGGATTACGCTGATGCAGGCGGGTTTTTTCCCCAAGCGTAAATTACTGCCCGAACCCGGCCCACTCTCAGCAAAATATCGGCGCAAACCCATCGGCTATGGCGCGATCCGTCCGCACCCTGACCCCGGGAAACTGGCCTTCTTCACCAACGGCTGGCAATCCTGGTCATTCACTGGAACCCTGGGCACAGATGAATGGCCCGTCGGCACCAGTTTAGGATTTATGGCCGCGCCCATGTGGTTTAACCAGGGAACCCCACGCCTTCGCAAACGCGGTCGTTTCGCCAGCGATATGTTTGGCGTGCTCGGTGACCGTCTGCATCGCAGCGGCATTTTAGCGGGCTTCCTCTCCCAAAAACAACATTTCGGCTCGCTAGAAGTCACCACCGACCCCATTTATCCAGCCCTGGCTCTGTGGGCCAATGGCGATCAAGCCCGCCTCGAACCCGGCGCGCAAATCAGCACCGACTGGGCCGCACTCCAATTTGTCAACCTCGACGATCCCGAGCCGCTGGCCCCCTACCTGGATGCCGTCGCCCGTGAAAACCGAGTCCAACCTTCAATTCCCAGCCATCAACCTTCCGTGGGTTGGTGTTCCTGGTATCAGTTCTATCAGGATATTTCGGCAGAGAAAATGTGCGCCAACCTGCAAAGCGCGGCCAGCCTGAAAAACGAATTACATCTCAATCTCTTCCAAATTGATGATGGTTTTCAGGCCCAAATCGGCGATTGGTTTAATTTTTCATCTGGCTTTCCGCAAGGCGTAGCCCCTCTGAGTTCCGCAATCCGGGAAACCGGTCTCAACCCCGGATTGTGGCTGGCCCCCTTCATTGTGCATTCCAAATCCAAACTCAGACGAACACAACGAAAATGGTTGTTGCGCAACCGTTTTGGAGTTCCGGTCAATGCCGGCTTTGTGTGGAATAACTTCAACAAAGCCCTCGATCTGACTCATCCCGAAGCGTTAGCCTATACGCAAGAAGTGGTGCGCACCGCTGTCCACGAGTGGGGGTACTCCTTTTTGAAGCTCGATTTTTTGTTTGCCGCGGCCCTGCCAGGGCGTCACCGCGACCGCAGCCAAACACGTGCCCAAGCCCTGCGCCGTGGCCTCGAAGCACTGCGAGAAGCCGCTGGGCCTGAAGTGCATCTGTTGGGTTGCGGCGTGCCGTTGGGATCGGGCATCGGTATTTTCGATTCGATGCGCATTGGCGCAGATGTGGATGGAACCTGGCTGCCCACCTGGAAGGGCCTCCGAGGGCTTTTCAAAGAGGAATATGCTATGCCCTCGGCGCGCAACGCCCTGCAAAACACCCTGACACGCGCTCCATTGCACCGCCGCTGGTGGCTCAACGATCCCGATTGTTTGCTGGTGCGTCCCGAAAGCAATCTCACCCTGGCTGAAGTGCAAACGCTGGCGAGCGCCATCGCCCTCACCGGTGGCTCGTTGCTGCTCTCGGATGATCTGCCCGCCCTGCCCGATAACCGCTTGCGCCTGGCCAGCCAATTGCTACCGCTGATCGGCAAA
>DOTA01000286.1 GCA_003513015.1 Chloroflexota bacterium | reverse complement strand
CCTGCATGCGCACATGCTCCTCGGCTGATATATCAGCGGAGACAACGAATGTATGCTGGATGTGGGCGGGCACTTCATCGAGACCCTGACAGGTGCCCATCTCCAGGACGTGCTCGACAACCGTCTGGAGGTCAGCATCAACCAAACCGGCTTCCAGCAGGGCGTTCTCGAACGCCGGGCTGGTATAGGTGAGCTGCAGATCATCTCCGTTATCGTTGACATGGCGGATATAAGCCAAAGCGAAGACGGGTTCGCAGCCGTACCCTTCACAACCGGCGACGGTAGCAATCGTCCCGGTGGGAGCAATCGTGGTTTGAGCCGCGTTGCGGATTCCGTTTTGGGTGATCCCGTCAACAATGGTTAACCAATCTACCCGAGGGCGGCCCCATGCCCGGGTATAGGATTGCAGGGGTTGGGGCGGCTGCCAAACGAGATTCTGCGGATCGTAAATGCTGCCTTCAATGGCCGGGAAAGCACCGCGCGCTTTGGCCAGTTCAACACTGGTTTGCATGGCATGGTAGCGCACAAACTCCATGATTTGTGAGGTAAATTCCTGCGCTTCTTCAGAGCCATAGCGCACACCCACATGGTACATCAGGTCACTCAAACCCATAATGCCCAAACCGATGCGCCGGGCATTGAGGGCGGCTTCTTTGAGCTGTGGCACAGCGGGCACGTAAGCATTGGCTTCGACCACATCATCCAAAAAGATGGTGGATAGTTCCACGCTGGCTTGTAGTTTCTCCCAGTCAATTGTGCCGTTGGGGGCAAAATGTTGTGCCAGGTTGACCGATCCCAGGCAGCAGTTTTCATAGGGCCCCAGCCACTGCTCGCCGCAGGGGTTGGTGGCTTCCAAATCGTAGAGGTGGGGTACCGGATTGCCGCGATTGGCGGCATCCAGGAAGAGCACGCCNNTCGATGGGAACGCCCTCTTTTTCAGCCTGTTCGAGGGTGCCGTTGAAACCGTGATATTCCGGGGAATTGACATCCGGGAAGCGTAACTCCCACCAATCATCTTTTTCGACGGCATCCATAAAGGCATCGGTAATCCCCACAGAGATATTGAAGTTGGTGATGGCGTTTTCATCGGTTTTGCAGGTGATAAATTCTTCGATATCGGGGTGATCGACGCGCAGAACGGCCATGTTGGCCCCCCGGCGCGTGCCGCCCTGGGCGATCTCGCCGAAAGCTTTATCATAAACCCGTAAAAACCCAACTGGCCCGGTGGCCTGCCCTGCTGACGATTTGACTAAGGTGCCTTTGGGGCGCAAACGTGAAAAACCAAATCCGTTGCCGCCACCGGTTTGCTGAATCAGGGCAGCGTCGCGCAGGGTTTGGAAGATGCCATCTCCCCAACGTCCCATATCATCACTTAACGGTAAAACAAAACAGGCTGCCAGTTGCCCCAGGGGTGTGCCAGCACCCGTGAATGTGGGGGAATTGGGAAAAAACTGCCGGGTGGTCAGTAAATCATAAAATTGCTGGGCGCGCTCGATAATATCCTGATTACCCCAGTTCTCTTCTACTTTGGCAACGTGATAAGCAACCCGCCAAAAGGTTTCATCAACGCTTTCTGCTGGCTGGCCGTCGGCCTGGCGGCGCACGTAGCGGCGCATAAAAACCTGACGAGCATTGTCGGTTAAGTCGATTTTGCGAGCGCTTTCTGGCAACTGCGGGGTAGGTAGTAGATTTGTTTTTTCTTGTTTGGTTTCGACGCTAAGTGACATCTCTCATCTCCTTATACTGCCAGCGTTCAAATGAGACGAAAAGCCCGCGTAACGAGCTTTGCGCTAATTTAAAAAATGCCGATTAAGCTAATTTTCTAACAGGCGATCGATTTCGCCTCGAATGGATGTTAAATCATCCAACCCCAGATATACAATGGCATAACGGATGTAGGCGATGTGGTCTAATTCCTTGAGACCAGCAATCACCATATCCCCCACGACCCTGGATGAAACCTCTGAGCGCCCCATAGCTTGTAAAGCGGATTCGATCTCGCCAATCAAACGATCAATTTCTGCGGCGCTTACCGGCCTTTTGGCACAGGAAATCCGGATGCCGCGAATGAGTTTTTCGCGATCGAATTCTTCGCGCGTCCCATCTTGTTTGATTAACAACGGGGTCGCCAGAATTGGCCTTTCGTAGGTGCTGAAGCGTTGTTGGCAGGCTAAACATTCTCGGCGGCGGCGGACGCCCCCACGGGTATCGTGTGTAGTATCGATGACACGCGAACGCTCATTTTGACAATAAGGACACAACATATTTGCTCTAGAGGCGTATACCCCCATATATGGGGGTATATAAATTTATTTGTACTATATCTGGCGGATCAATCTTAGGGATTTTAGCATGCTTGAGCCAGGACGGCAAGTGCCAAGAGTACCATTTGCCTTAATATTTTAGGATTCCGCGGAAATTTTAAGACAGTGTTAACAAAAAGTGGATCGTTTCTATCTTATTAAGCATCACGCTCCCGAACGCGTTGAAAGCGGAGGGAGCGTGATAGATTCTCAATCAACCGAGAGGAGGGCTGACAGATTGAGATTGGGTTATTTCAAATTCAGTAGATCACGGATTCAGAGTACTCAGCATCCTGAACAGNNATTTCCCTTGCAATGGGGTTTTATGAACGTACCCGGTTGCGCAAAAAGGTGGGGATATCCAGATCTTCTGTGTTGAAAGAACGCGGCACAAATTCTTCTTTGGAGGTCGCGGGAGTTTCCGTTGATTTGGCAGGGCTGCTTTCCATACGCGGCACTGAGCGTTCCATAATGTTGCGAGGCATCCCTGCGCGTTCAAAACCCGTGGCGATCACCGTAACGCGGATTTCATCACCCATATTGGGATCGATAACCGCGCCGAAAATCAAATTGACATCGGGGTGTGCGGTTTCTTTGATGATGGCCGCAGCCTGATTGACCTCGAAGAGAGTCATATTGGGGCCGCCGGTCACATTGAAGAGGATGCCGCGGGCACCGTCAATAGTGATATCGAGTAGTTCACTGGAGATGGCCTTCTCAGAAGCCTCGCGAGCGCGTTCGTCACCGGAGGCTGAGCCAACCGCCATCAGCGCCGCGCCACCTTCGGACATGATCGTGCGTACATCGGCGAAATCCAGGTTGATCAAACCGGGGACGGTGATCAATTCAGAGATACCCTGGATGCCCTGGCGCAGCACATCATCCGCCACGCGGAAGGCATCTTGTAGGCTGGCGCGCTTATCCACGATTTGCAACAAGCGATCATTGGGGATAACGATCAGGGTGTCAGCTTGCTCTTTCAAACCATCGATGCCGTTTTCGGCGGATTTGATGCGGCGAGCGCCTTCGAAGGTGAAGGGCCGCGTGACCACGCCGATGGTCAGCGCACCCAGCTCTCGGGCAGTTTGAGCAATAATGGGGGCAGCACCCGTTCCGGTTCCGCCGCCGATGCCCGCGGTCACGAAGACCATATCCGCGCCTTTGAGCACGTTGAACAGCTCTTCCTGCGATTCTTCGGCGGCTTTGCGCCCAATTTCGGGATCGCCGCCGGAACCCAGGCCGCGCGTCAGCTTATCGCCAATGCGCACGCGGGTGGTAGCTTTGGAGAGCATCAATGCCTGGGCATCCGTGTTGACCGCGACAAATTCAACACCTTGCAGGCCTTCATCGATCATGCGGTCAACGGCATTACAACCACCGCCGCCAACACCTACGACTTTAATACGCGCAAACGATTCGGGTTGATTCATGGTTTGCATCTTACTTACCTCCTCAAAAGGTTGAAACATTTTCTTCCTCTTCCAATAAAAAACGACGACTTGATGATTTCAGACATTCCTGAAATTTTACCAAATTTGTTGGTTTCTAAGGTAACAACCTTCGTAACCAATTTTTTAGCGTGTTCAAATCCAACTGCTGAAAAGATTTCGGCACGCTCCTGTGCGAAACTGATTCTTGCACAAACTCGCTCATCATCGAGGCCCAATATAACAAACCCACACTCGTGGCATAAGCCGGTGATTGCAATTGATCCACCATCCCGTGCAAATCTTTGGGTTGGGCGATCTGCACCGGCAAATTGAGTACCTGGCTGGCTAACTGACGGATTCCCGGCAGCGCGCTGGCCCCGCCGGTCAGCACCATTCCCGCGGGCAGCAAGCCATCGTAACCGGAGCGTTTGATCTCCTGTAATACCAGGCTGAAAATTTCTTCGGCACGAGCTTCGATGATGTGTACCAAATCCTTGCGGCTGACTCGTACTGGCTCTTCTTCGCCGAAGGCGCGCACCAAGAAGTATTCTTCCATGCCAACCGCCGCTTGCAGGGCATGGCCGTGCTGTAGCTTGATTTCTTCGGCTTCGGGCTGGGGCAAGCGCAACCCGTGAGCAATATCTGAGGTGATGTGATTGCCGCCCACGGCCAAAACCGAGGTATGCCAGACATCCCCATCAATGTAAATTGCCAAATCGGTGGTGCCGCCGCCCATATCGCAAACGACCACGCCCATCTCGCGTTGGGTTTCAGAGAGCACGACTTCGCCCGAGGCCAGCGGATTGAGCACAAACTGGCTGACATGCGCCCCGGCCGCCGCAACTGCCTGGCGTAAATTATCCACCGTGGCCGAAGCGGCCGTGATGATGTGCGCTTCAACTTCCAGGCGATAGCCATGCATCCCGATCGGCATGCGGATGCCCTCTTGCCCATCCACCACAAAACCGCGCTGGATCACGTGAATTACTTCGCGGTTGTGGGGGATCGAAACCGCCCGCGCTGCATCTACGGCGCGCATAATATCATCGTAATCGATCGTCCGGCCCGAAACGCCCACCACCCCTTTGCTGTTGATCGAGGAAACATGCGAGCCAGCCAGGCTGACCAAGGCAGAATCAACTTCTAGACCAGAGGTGCGTTCGGCTTTTTCAATCGAGCGGGCAATGGCTTGCGAAGCGGCGTTTAGATCAACGACCGTCCCTTTGCGAATTCCCTGCGAAGGTTCAATGCCTACACCTAAAATTTGCAGCTTGCTGTTCTCTTCCAGACGCGCAACCAGCGTACAAATTTTTGTGGTTCCTATGTCAATACCAACAATGATTGGTGCATCCATCGATTAAGGCTCCAAACGGTAAAATGGGGCGTGGATATGCTCCACACTGATCAAAACCGGCGAGATACCAGCTTCTCTCAATTGTACTTTGATGGCCTTATAAACCACCAGTTTTTCAGCGATATTCGAGATATCCATCCCAAAATAAACATCCCAGCCGCGCTTGTCATCGTGCCAACCCAAACCGTGCTGAGGATTATAAACCACGGGAGCACCCTCAGGGGTCTGTTCGTGCATTGCCAAAATTGCCGCGACCATCTCTGGGGTCATAAAAGCTTGCGGAGTGAGAATTTCTTCCAAAGGATTGCCACTTTCGGCCGGAATTTCCGTGCTGATTGATTCATCCGGTACCACAAAGGGAGCCGGGGGCGGGGCTGTGGCTGCTACCGTTATTAGAGAGTCATTCTCACCCGCGGGATCAAACCCAATGCCCTCGGCATCCACCCAGGTGATTTTTCCGTCTTGCTCCCAGGCAATCAGTGGTTGACGCTCTTCCACCGTGACAAACACACTGGCGGGCAGCCCAATCTGTACTGAGACATCTTTCAACACGCCGGGGAAGGCCAGTTTGAGATCTTCTGCCACCTGCTGCGGATCAATGCTGAAGATTGGCTTATTGTACAGGTTGAGCAGGCGGTTGATTGTTTCGTTGTTTAAATAGGTGTTACCCTGCAACTCCACCAACTGAACCTGGTAGAGCGGTGTTGTCCAAAGATGGTAGAGCAAAAAGGCCAGCGCACTTACCAGCACCAAGGATGCCAAACGCCACCCGACATGGACGGTTGGGATGGCAGGGAGGCGAATTTCAACGCCGGGCGAGGCCAGGGCAATATCGTAACGGCGCTTGGGCTGTTTAGTTTTGCGCTTGCTTTTGGGCTGGGCCATTGTCGAAAAACCGCCGCGCACCACTACCGGCGGCATGTTTTTGCGCGTATCGTGTTGCGCGGTTGCTTTGGCTTTGCGCGCCGGGGTACGTTTGCTGGGGGTTTCGCGGTTGGCCCGGATTTGCTCCGAGCGATGAGTAGTTTTTTGTTCAGCCATGGTTTTATCGCTCGTAGCGCCATTCTGTTTGGTCGCGCTCGCGCCGACGTTCCAGCGCAAGTTCAATGAGGCGGTCGATCAATTGAGGGTAGGGCAAACCGCTGGCCTCCCAAAGTTTCGGGTACATGCTGATCTGGGTAAACCCGGGGATGGTGTTCACTTCATTGAGATAAAATTCACCCGTATCCCGGTCTAGCAAAAAGTCTACCCTTGCCATTCCGGCACAGTCAATAGCCCGATAGGCCCTGATGGCGGTTGCTCGCATCCACTCTGCGGTTTCCGTGGGGATCGGCGCGGGGATGAACAACTCCGAGCGGTCATCGTGATATTTGGCCTCATACGAGTAAAAATCGGCTGCGGGGCGGATTTCACCCGGAATGGAGGCGATCGGATCAGCATTGCCCAGCACGCTGATTTCGATTTCGCGGGCGTTGATGCCGCGCTCGATCAAAATCCGGCGGTCAAAGCGGGCGGCATCGAGCAAACCCTCGTACAAATCGGAGCGGTTGCGGCATTTGGTAACGCCTACGGATGATCCCATATTGGCGGGTTTGGTGAAGAGCGGGTAGCTTCCTAACGCTTCGGCCCGATCCAACACGGTTTCTGGCTGGTTTTGGAGTTGCCCGCGGGAAACCACAAAGCCCTCCACCACAGGGATGCCATTGGCGGTCATAACATCTTTGAAGATGGCTTTATCCATCCCAACGGCTGCCCCCAAAACGCCCGCGCCCACATAGGCCACCCCCGCCAATTCAAACAGGCCTTGCAAGGTGCCATCTTCGCCAAATGTGCCGTGCAACACCGGGATGAAAACATCAATATCGGCAAAATGATCTAAGACCGTACCGTGTTCAGTTTCACGCAAAATGTGCAAACCTTTGCGGGTGGGATCGGGCAAATAGGTGACCGGCTTGAGCTGTGCGGTGTTGCCCGAGAGCATGGCTTCGTGAACGTTGTCACCCGCCAGCCAGGTGCCCTCGTGCGTGATGCCAATTTGGATGATGGCGTATTTTTCGGGGTCCAGCGCGCCTAAAACCGAGCGCGCCGACATCAACGAGACTTCGTGCTCGCCGGAGCGACCGCCAAATAACACACCGATTTGTAGATTTTCCTTTGAATTCATCCTATTGCCTTAATCAATTTGTGACTTCTCAAGCCAAGCATACTGAGCCTGTCGAAGTATGCTCCTTTTTAGCCAGTGCCTAAACATCATCACCGATCAACTCAATCTCTAATTCCAGTTCAACGCCAAATTTTTCGGCCACGGTGCGTTGTGCCAACTGGATCAATTGGATCACATCGGAGGCGGTAGCACCTTCGGAGTTGACGAAAAAATTGGCATGCACCAGGCTGATTTCAGCCCCGCCAAGGCAAGTGCCTTTTAAGCCCGCAGCTTCGATTAATCGTCCGGCATAATCTCCGGGGGGGTTTTTGAAGATCGATCCCATACTGGCACCCGGAGGTTGGGTGCGGCGGCGGTAGGCGTTATATTCATCCATTTGGGCCTTGATGGCCTCCGGGTTTCCGAGTTGAAAACGAAACTGGGCCGATAAAATTACTGCATCTTGCCTAACGCGTTTAATTTGGCTAGCGCGATATGAAAATTCGAAATGTTCGGCGGGCCAGTGTTGGCGCTGAATCCCATCTGTGGAGCGCAACAGGATTTCGGCTGCTTGCAGCGTGGCGGCGACATCGCTGCCATGCGCGCCAGCATTTCCATATACCGCGCCGCCCACTGTCCCAGGGACTCCGGCAGCCCATTCCAATCCGCTCAGGCCGCGGCTGGCGGCCTGGCGGGCCAACAGCCCAAAATTGGCACCCGATTCCGCCCAGGCCGAGGGCGGAGAACTTTCCAAATCGAACCGAATTTGCTGGGCTTTATTGAGAAGCACGACTTCGCGGACGCCAGCATCGCTGACGAGCACATTCGAGCCGCTGCCCAATACCCGAAAGGGGATTTCCAATCCCCAGAGTTGGGTGACGGTTTCGGCCAGTTTGTCCGTCGATTCGACCGCGATCAGCCAATCGGCCGCGCCGCCAATGCGTGCCGCCGTGAAACGCCCCAGCGAGACGGAACGCTGCAAACGTTCGCCAAAGGTGGCAAGCAGTGCCTCGCATTGGATCTCAGAAAGCTGATTTTTCACGGTTGTGTCCATAAATAGCATGTTTTGATCTGGTTAAGCACACTGAGCCTGTCGAAGTGTGCCGGTTTGTTTATAGTTTTTTAATTCGTTCGGCCAGGCGAGAGAGCAAATCGTTTGAGAAAAATTGTTTCTGTAATTCCTTCGGATGATCTTCATCCGCTAACTCTTTCTGCTGTGGCAGCCCTAATTCCAGGCGTAAGCTGGCAGGGATGATCGTCTCGGCGTGATAGGTGCGTTTTCCGTCCTCTTTGGTCATGGCAGGCTCCTCGAGGTTTCAACTGGATGGCTCAGGCTGTCGAAAACCTGGGCGCTGACCTGATCGGCATCGCCCGCGGAAAGCACCAGCAGCACATCGCCGGGTTTCAAACGCGAAAGCAAAAAACTGGTGACATCCGGTAAATCGGGCACAAAATGGGCATCTTTGTGACGCATGGCTTGCACCACTTGCAGGGCCGAAAAACTCGGGTCGAAGGGTTCGCGGGAGCGGTAGATTTCGGTTACAACCACATGCTGAGCGGCTCCAAAAGAGGCGGCAAATTCATCAAAAAGCGTTTTAACGCGGGTGTAAGTATGCGGCTGCCAGACCACCCAAAGGTCAGATTCTGGGTAGCGTGATACCGCGGCGGCCAAAGTCGCTCGGATTTCGGTAGGGTGATGCGCGTAGTCGTCGATGATGGTAATGCCATCTACCTCGCCGAGCACTTCGAAGCGCCGCCCGGTGCCGCGGAACTCGGAGATGGCTTGCGCGGCCGCAGAGGGTTCCAGTCCCAATTGATGGGCGATTGCGAAAGCTGCCAGGGCGTTGAGCACATTATGTTCACCGGGAACTTGCAGCGCAATCTCTGCCAGCCGAGTTTCACCGAAATAAGCTTCGAAAGTGTACCCGCGCCCAGGGATCAGGTGCAAATTTTGGGCGCGGTAATCAGCTTGGGGGCTGCGGATACCATAGATCAGGCTGCGTAGGCCTCTTTCACGGGCGGTTAGCAGGAGTTCGAGCGCGCCAGGATCATCCCCACAGAGCAGGAGTAAACCTTCCGGGGTCAGGCATCCAATAAAATCCCGAAAAGCGGCTTGGAAATCTTCGGGGGTGGGGTAAATATCGGGGTG
>DOTA01000209.1 GCA_003513015.1 Chloroflexota bacterium | reverse complement strand
TTCTCGATGATGCCCTACACCGAGCTGGCGCATGGCGTTTGGTATCCCAAAGGCGGCATGTATCAGGTGGTCGAAGCCCTCATGGGTTTAGCGCACGCCGCCGGAGTGGAATTCGTTTTCAATGCTCCAGTGGAACAAATCATCCTCGAAAATCGGCGCGCCAGCGGGATTTTGCTGAAGAATGGGCAGCGCTACAACGCCGATGCCGTTTTAGCGAACGCGGATTTACCCTACGTTTACCAGAATCTGTTGCCCCAAAATGGGCAGGCCGACAAGTTGAATCGTAAACGCTTCTCTTGCTCGGTGATCAGCTTTTTCTGGGGGATGGACAAGCCCTATGAGGAACTCCCACCCCATACACTTTTCTTGGCGGATGATTATCGCCAAAATTTTGAGAGCATCAATCGGGATTTAGGGTTGCCAGCCAACCCCAGTTTGTATATCCACGCCCCGGCGCGCCTCGACCCCGCCATGGCTCCCCAAGGTCAGGATACCCTGATCGCCATCGTACCTGTGGGGCATATGTCCAACAATGGAGATCAAGATTGGGCGGTCTTGCGCGATCAAGCCCGAAAGGATGTTTTTCGCCGCCTGCAAGCTGTAGGAATTTACGATTTGGCCGATCACATCAAATTCGAGATTAACTTCACCCCGCTCTCCTGGCGGAAACGTTACAATCTAGTGAAGGGTGCCACGCACGGCCTGTGCCATAATCTGACCCAGTTGGGCATCTTCCGCCCAGATTTCCAGCACCCTGATTATGATCATTTGTATTTTGTAGGGGCCAGCACCCGCCCCGGAACCGGCATGCCCACCGCCATGGTTTCAGGCCGCCAGGCTGCCCAGCGAATTCTGGATGGTTTCGGAATCACACAATAAACATAAAAATCTTGAGCCACTATCTGAATATTTAGGCCACACCGCGTGATGCGGCGTGGCTTTTTCCTACCGCGGGCAGTTGCCTTCCACAAATCGAACCAACCAAAAATGAGTTAACAGTTACAATAGAGCGTACCTGNNCGCATGCGGGATGATCCGCTCTGGGCAACCATAACCGGTGACCATCGCTTTGATGATCGAATGCCGGATGCCTCGGAGGCTGCTGTCCATCGAAAATTGTTCCAACTAAAGGATTTTCAGCGCCGCGCCAGGGAAATCTCCCCCGCGGACCTGGGGGTTGCTGACCGTTTAAATTATGACATCTACACCCGTTTGCTAAACGATGACATCCAGGGCCTGGAATTCCGCGCGTATCGTTTCCCGGTGAGCAAAGCGTTTGGAGTGCACACCTTCCTGCCTGATTTACCGGTACTTACCTCCTTTAACGCCACTCAGGATTACGAGAATTACATCGCCCGGCTGAATGGCATCAAACTTTACCTGGATCAGGTCATCGAAACCATGCGCGCCGGCCTGGATGATGGGCAGATTCCACCGCGCGTCACACTGGAAGGCGTAGATGAAGCCATCGCCTCCCAGATTGTGAGTGAATCAGCAGAGAGCGTGTTCTTTCACCCATTTAACGCATTCCCACCCACGGTGCCAGAACGAGTCCAAGCGGGATTGCTTGAAGCCGCGAAAAAAGCGGTTGAAACCTCGGTCGTTCCGGCGTATGAATCCCTCCGGGCATTTATCCGAGATGAATATCTGCCGCAGTCCAGAGACTCCATCGCGGCGCACGATCTGCCAAATGGCCAGGCTTATTACGAATTTTGCATCCGGCATTTCACCTCGCTTTCGTTAACAGCGGAGGAAATTCACGAGATCGGTCAAAACGAGGTGCGGCGCATCCGGGCCGAGATGGAGACCGTGATCGCCGAAACTGGCTTTGAGGGTGATTTCAATGATTTTGTGGAATTCCTGCGAACTGATCCGCGCTTTTATGCCGAAACCCCTGAAGCACTGCTGAGAGAAACCGGCTACCTGATGAAACGCATCGACGGCGAACTGCCCCGCCTGTTTCGCACGCTGCCCCGTCTGCCCTATGGCATCCGCACAGTGCCGGAATTCGCAGCCCCCGCTGCGACCACGGCCTACTACATGCCCGGCGCTGGCGATGGGACGATTGCTGGGTTCTACTACGTCAACACCTATGATCTGAAAAGCCGTCCATTATACGAGATGGAAGCGCTCTCGCTGCATGAGGCCGTACCGGGGCATCACCTACAAATTGCGCTCCAGCAAGAACTCGATTTACCGAATTTCCGCCGTTTTAGTGGGTACACCTCCTTTGTGGAGGGCTGGGCACTCTATGCTGAGCGGCTGGGCCTGGAAATGGGTTTCTACACCGACCCTTACAGCAATTTTGGCCGTCTGAGTTACGAGATGTGGCGTGCTTGCCGTTTGGTAGTGGATACCGGCATGCACGCGCTGGGCTGGACCCGCCAGCAAGCCATCGACTTTATGCTGGCGAACACCTCCTCCACCGAGTTGAACATCATTAATGAAGTAGATCGTTACATCGGCTGGCCAGGGCAAGCGCTGGCCTACAAAATCGGCGAATTGAAAATCCGCGAACTGCGCGCCCGCGCTGAAAATAGATTGGCCGAAACTTTTGACGTCCGCCAGTTCCATGATGTCATACTGACCAATGGCGCCGTTCCGCTAGATGTGCTGGAAAGGATGGTGGATGAGTGGGTGGATGAGCAATCACGAAAATAGGCTATTCGTTTTTTGATCGTTTCCCCGCAGATTCATGCTCCGGCTAGCCGTTGAATTTCCCTATTGTAAAAAACCTGCAAATCTGTAAAAATCAGGGTATCGCAAAAATTAATTTCATTAGATCGCGATTCTGTTGAATTTTGCACATCAAATTTGTTGGACGCTGCTGAATTGCCTGAAACCGCGCTCTACCAAATTTAAGAATCGAAAGGTTACCAAAATGGAAACAGGTATTGTGATTCTGCTTGCTTTGATTGTGATTTACACTATTCTGGGGTATGCCCTAGGCCGGGTTTCGATAACCATGCCGATGTTTTTTGTGATTACCGGGGCAATTGTAGGGCCCAATGGCCTGGGATGGTTATCATTTGGCATAGATGCCTCCCAGGTGGAAACACTCACCGAACTAACTCTGGCATTGCTCTTGTTTGCCGACGCGGCTACGCTTAATTTCAACCAGGTCAAAGATGATGCCCAAATGCCCGGACGATTGTTAGGGATTGGTTTTCCCCTGACCCTTCTAACGGGCGCTCTGGTGGCTTATCTCTTGTTCCCGATCGAGAAGATTGGTTTCGCCTTGTTGGTTAGCGCCATTTTAGCACCGACCGATGCCGCCCTTGGGCTGCCGATCTTCAACAACCCGCACGTACCGGTACGAATCCGCCGGGCACTCAATGTTGAAAGCGGTCTGAATGACGGGTTGGCAACTCCGTTGGTAACCTTGTTCATTGCCCTGGCGCTAGAAGAAATCGCCGGTGGCGGGAAGCAATACTGGGCGCTTTCAGCCGTCAGTGAGATTGCAATCGCGGCGGTCGTGGGAATTACCCTCGGGCTGGNNTATATCACCCGGAATGTGCTCCATGATGCTATTGAATATACCGAAGTCACCGGTACTTTTTTTTCCCTTTTCGTTTGGACGATTTTTGGTGCAGTCATTGCCATCCCCTTGATGCAAGATTTTAACCCCATGGCCCTGCTATATGCCATCTTAAGCCTCACGGTGGTGCGCATGATCCCGGTAGCCATCGCCATGATCGGCACCCGCCTGCGAAAAGATACGCTCCTGATGATGGGCTGGCTAGGGCCGCGCGGTTTGGCTTCGGTAGTTTTTCTGATTATGGCGAACGAGGCTGCTCATGCTGCACAAGTTGAGATTGGTCTTTTAACGGCGACAGTGGGTTGGACAATCTTGTTGAGTGTGCTGCTGCATGGCTTTTCAGCGCTACCGCTAGCGAACTGGTACAGCCACCGTTTGGAAAGTGCCAGCCCGGAAATTCCCGAGATGCTGGAAGTCAGCGAGCCTAAATCTTTACGTCGGAAAGCCTTCCATGCCGATTTATTGGATCGAAAATAAAGAAATAAAAAATGGCTCACCTGCGTGCAATGCGCAGGTGAGCCATTTTTTAAAATATTTTACGGTATCGGATTAAAAAGGTCCCGGAGTCACCCATAGGGGTGGAGATCCATTGGGNNTTGCGGATCGGGCAATCGTCCAAAGCTGAACTTCATCAATCTTTCCCTTAAAAGTGGTGTCAGAACTAACACTATTGATCACACCGCCCAATTGCAATCTGGGTAAACCACCCGTATTGGGTTGTAAGGTTGGCCCACTCTGAATATAACCAGCACTCACACCATTTTTGTAAACAAACAAAACGCCACCCGTATGCACTAAGGAAATCTGCACCCACTCATCCGGNNATACCCCACCATTTCGGGCGATCACCCAAAATGGTGTCACAAAAAGCAACGTTGCTGTAATAGCAATTTTCACCCGGGCCGGCGGGCTGAACCCACAAGCTGACGGTTTTTGTATTCTGCCAATCATTGCCCATAATGTATGAGGTATAAGGCAATGCAACAAAATCACTCACGCCATCAAACTCAAGGGCGTA
>DOTA01000184.1 GCA_003513015.1 Chloroflexota bacterium | reverse complement strand
AGCGCGCCGGAGGTGTTTTCAGCATCCACGCCCAGGGCGGTTTCGGTCATGCCCATCGCTTTGAACATTTGCATGCTCTGCACGATCAACGCTTTTGCCAGACCGCGCTTGCGCCACGACCGCCGCACGCAAATGCCCTCGGTGTAGCCGCGCTGGCGCTCGTATTCCTCGTTTTCGTTGAGGTTGACGAAGTTTTGTACCATCCCGGCCACCTCATCGCCCTCCCAGGCAATTTTGAACAGCGAGGGATCCAGCAGCGGATCGTTCAACCACTGTTGGTAATCTTCTTCCTTGGGGGGTGAGTACCCCCAATGATCACGGAAGGCCTCGCTAGCGGCATCCCAGATAGGGCGCAGATGTTCCGGTTCCACCGGACGCACCTCCAAACCCGCGGGCATGGGTGCCTCGGGGAAGGGTTCGCTCAAAGCGCGCTTCATCTCAAAACCGTAGCGCGCCGGGCGGTAACCCTGGCGTTCCAACAAGGCAATCGTGCTCCCCTCGCCATCGCTGACCTCCGCCTGCAGGAAGCGCCTCCCATTTTGCGGATGCCCTGCAGCAATCTCACGCAAGCGGGCCTCGTTCCAGTGCAGCATGGCTGTACCCATTCCCTTGCGCCGCCATTCGGGCAACATAAAGCCAAAAGTATAGTAGATGCGCGGCCCGTTTTCTTCCTGGTACCAGAAAACCCGGCTGTAAGCGACCGTTTTGCCGTTGATCTCCGCAAACAACATATCGCTGAACGGATCGCAATTGGTCAGATGTTGGTAGTTGTTGGTGATATCTTCCAAGGTGTCGGAACGTTCAACGCCATCGGCATCTTTGCTGCCATTGATGATGGCTAAGATTTGGGCATAATCCTCATCTCCGCGAAAATGGCGGAAACGCAACCCCGGAATTTGGGGTGCTCCCGTTATGTGGATATCTTCTTGCTTTTTAGTTGTTTCTAACATGGTTATTCTCCTTAGCGTTCGTGGATCAGTTTTTCGCGATCAACCTTCCACGGTTTTCCAATATTTTCGTTTGATGTCATTGGGCGGCTCGATAAACCGCGACCACTCATAACCCTGGCTAACCAGAAACTCGTGCCAGCCTTCATCGGTGTCGTTGTTGCCGGGGCAAAGGATCACCATGCCGCCAGGTTTGGCGACGCGGTGCATTTCGGCTTCTTCGGCCTCAGGATGATCCCCGAAAACGTGCCCGCCCATAACGATGTCGATGAAATCATCGGGGAAGGGCAAGTCCGTAATCAGCCCGTCCATCGTGAACATGTTGCGCAGGCCGCGCTTTTGGGCTTCATGTTTGATGAATACCCGCAGATTTTCAACGGGTTCGACTGCAAAGACGGCGTGCGCCCCGGCCTGAGCGGCGACAAAGGCCAGCCGCCCGGTGCCGGAACCCACATCGATCACGGTTTTGCCGCCAAAATCCACCAGCCCGCTGAGTTCGGCATCATCCCAACCCAGGAAGGGCAGCCCCGCGTAGATTTGCGGGTCCACCGCGTAAACCACCAGGTCGTTGATCGCGCGTAGGATGGTTTCTTCTGCCTTGCGAATTTCCGTAGGGTCAGCGCCATCCCTGGCTTGCGCTATCACCCGATCAACCCAGGGATTCAGGGTTGGGTTTTTATGGCGCAGGTACCATTCCGCGGCTGGGTTGACGCTCAGGGCCAGGGCTAACTCTGGTTCCGGCAACCACCCCGGAAGCCAGGAAAGTTGCTCCCTTTCCAGGAGCAGCATCACATTGAAAGACAGATCACTTACATCAATCCAATTTACAGGCATTTTCATTCCTTTTGAAATCTCAAGAGACCTTTACCACCAAGTCCCGAAGACACAAAGTGTCACAAAGATTTTTCTTGGTGTAACTTTGAGACTTCGTGTCTTCGTGGTGTAAACCTTGTTACACAGCCAGTTTTTCCCATTCGGCCATCAGGTTCTCCATCTCGGATTGGGCCTGGGCGTACTGCCAGCTCAAATCCTGGATTTTTTCGAAGCTTTGGCTGCTGGCTTTTTGCAAGGCTTTGTTGAGTTGGCGCAGGGCCTGTTCATGCGCGTGGATGCGGCCTTCCAGGCGCTCCAGGGCTTGCTGGCGTTGACGGGTTTCTTTGCTGTTGTCACGCGCCAGCGGTTTGGGTGCGAACAAGATGCGCCGGTTGCTCTCGTTGAGTTCGGCGCGGGCTAGCACAAACTGGCGATAGGTGCCGTTGAAAGTGTTCAGCCGTCCGCCGCGTAACTCCCAGATTTGGGTGGCGAGGCGGTCTACCAAAAAGCGGTCGTGCGAAACCAGCAGGATGGTGCCGGGAAAGTTTTGCAGTAGTTCTTGCAGCACTTCCTGCGCGGAAATGTCAAGATGGTTGGTCGGCTCGTCGAGCAGCAGGAAGTTCGCGCCATCGAGGGCTAGAATTGCCAGGGCTAGCCGCCCGCGCTCGCCGCCGCTGAGGGCGCGGATAGGCTTGAAGACATCATCACCGCGGAACAGGTATTGCGCCAGGTAGCTGCGCGCCGCGCTGGTCGCCATGAATTTATGACTCAACAATTCATCGAGCACGCTGTTGTTGGGATTAAGCCCATCATGGGCCTGGGCAAAGTAGCCGATTTTGAGGCTGGCACCCAGGTAAACCTGACCTTTGAGGGGGTTGATGTCTTCCAGCAGCGTTTTGATGAAGGTCGTTTTACCGCTGCCATTGGGGCCGATCAGGGCCACACACTCGCCGCGGCGCAACTCGACTTCATCGGCACGGAACAGCAAGTTGCCGGGGTAGCCGAATTGCACGCCATCCACGCGCAGGACGATGTTACCGCTGCTGTGGGCAGGCGTCAGGCGAGGGCGGATGCGCGGCGGGCGTCCGGGCATTTCGATGGCGTTGACCTTACGAATCGCCTCGGTCACATCCAATAGGCGCACCCCTGCGTTGGGGCCTTTGTCGAGTTCGATTTCACTCCATTTTTGGCCGTTGCGCAGGCCCATCACGCCGTGGGTGTCCACAATGGCGAGGTCGCGGCTGAGGCGGCGCAGCAGCCCGAGGGCGCGGGCATGCGTGCTGGCGCGCACCCAGTTACGCTGCACAAAATCAACTTCTTTGAGCAGGCGAGCTTTTTCTTCCTTGAAGACGCGCTGGTAGTATTCCCATTTTTCGTCGCGCTGCAAAAGGTAGGCGCTGTAATTGCCAGAGAAAACTTCGATACCCAGGCGGCTCATCTCCCAGATGGTATCCACGGCGGTATCCAGAAAGAAACGGTCGTGACTGGCCACCAACACGGCCCCTTCCCACTCACCCAGGGTGTGTTCCAGCCATTCGATGGCCTCGGTATCCAGGTGGTTGGTGGGTTCGTCCAGCATCAGCAGATCGGGCTTTTCGAGCAACAACCGGGCCAGCAGGGCGCGGGTTTTCTGTCCGCCGCTGAGGTGCGAGAGCGGCATCTCCCAGTGATCTTCGCCGAGGCCCAATCCTTGCAACGTGCGCCGGATGCGCACATCATAATCGTAGCCGCCGGCGTGCTCGAAGGCCGTTTGCAAGTTCCCATATTTTTCGAGTAGGGATGCGCTGGTTTCACCGGCAGCCATTTGGGCTTCCATTTGATGCAGCTGCTTTTGTTGATTTTGCAGAGGCGCGAAAACGCGCAGCATCTCCGCGTAGACGGTGTTCTCCCGCGCCGCGAAAGCATCTACTGCTTCTTGACGCAGGTAGCCGATGCGCCGCCCGCGGGCGATATGCACCTGCCCGGAGGTGGGTGCGTTGATCCCGGCGAGGATCAGCATCAACGAGGTTTTGCCGATGCCATTGGGGCCGATCAGCCCGATTTTGCCGCGATTTTCAATGGTGACCGAAATCCCTTGAAAGAGATCGAAATCTCCAAAGGATAAACTCAGATTTTGGGTGGTGAGGATAGACATAATGTTCTACCTATGCGACCGCCGACCGAAGACGGCAGACCGGGTTCTTGGCGGTCAGTGGTCTACCGTCTATTATCGAATTAACCGTTACGGTGCAACTTACCCGTCCGTTTGGCGTATTTCTCGGCCTGTTCGAAGACCCACAGCCCCGCGGGGATGGCGATGATGCCCATCAGCAAAGCNNGGCTGAAGATGGCCAGTTTTTGCAGCAGGATGGGCAACACCTCGATGGGGTAGTACACCCCCGAAACCAGCAGCATCAGAGCGATGACGATATGAGTCATCTGCGCGCCGCGCTCGGGGAAAAGCAGCGGTAGAGTCGAGGCCATGATGCTGACACCAATGAAACTCAGGCAGCCCGCTAACAACATCACGGTGCCGCCCCACAGGTTGGCGCTGCTCAAATCGAGAGCGAACACCCACACGGTCACGGCCAGGATCACGCCGGTGAAGAACAGGCTGTAAA
>DOTA01000423.1 GCA_003513015.1 Chloroflexota bacterium | reverse complement strand
TGGAAATACGGTTTTCTAGCAGGTTCGCAAACTCATCTACCAACCCGAGAAAAATATCTTGTTTGCTGGGGAAATAAAAATACACACCACCTTTCGATGTTTCGGCAGCTTCGACAATTTCATCAACCCGAGTATTATGGTAACCTTTTTGTGAGAAAATATTGATGGCCGCACTGAGAATGCGGTAGCGCGTATCCGTGTTTTTGTCCATTAAATACCTGATTATTTGGAGACCGACTGGTCAGTCTGTTGGTGGAAAGAATATCACCAGCTAACAAAATTGTCAAAGGTTTTGATAGTTTTATGGCGCTATTTTTGCTTGACACAAATCCAGCCCTATGCTACAGTATTACGCGTGACTTCGTGAATAAAGACTCTCAACACAAGAGAAAATCAGATAGAAATTCAAAATAATTTCATGATTGGAGGAGTGAAGCCTTGACAAAATCACGTTCTCAAATGATGGTTGAACGCTTACGAGATCTCCAGGCTTCGTCACCGGATATTGAGGCGTCAGCTGTTGTTAGTGTAGATGGGTTAACAATAGCATCTGCCTTGCCTCAAGGGGTGGAAGAAGACCGGGTTTCAGCTATGTCGGCTGCCATGCTTTCACTAGGTGAGCGAATTGCTTCAGAATTAGGGCGCGGGGCCTTGGATCAAGTTTACATTAAAGGTGAGCAAGGTTATGTTGTTCTTATGTCTGTAGGTGAAGAAGCCGTACTTACCGCTTTGGCTCGCGAACAAGCCAAACTTGGTCTAATTTTCCTCGACATGAGACGGGCCACCGAAGACTTGGAAAAACTAATTTAATAGGGCGGAGATAAATGGAACCCATCCCGAAGAGTGGTTTTTATTATCCTAATAAATTTGGTTTGATTATGATCAATGCCCTTGAAGATGTTATGGGCAAAAATGGTTTAAATGCCATTTTGAACCTGGCAAGCCTGGGAAGTTTAATTGATAATCTCCCGGAAGACAATCTCAACAAACAATTTGATTTTGCAGAAGTCTCTGCTATTAATCAAGCTTTGGAAGAAATGTATGGCCCACGAGGTGGTCGCGGCTTGGCCTTGCGTGCAGGCCGAGCCACATTTTCGGATGGATTACGCAGCTTTGGCGCGCTTGCCGGTGCTGGAGATTTGGCTTTTAAAGTGCTCCCTTTGCAAGCTAAACTTCGGATTGGTGCTCCCGCGATGGCCAAGATTTTCAGCCAGATGAGCGATCAAATTTCAACAGTTGAAGAAAAGGATAATGAATTCATTTACACCATTCATCGATGTCCAGTTTGTTGGGGTCGGCATGATGAAGATAAACCCGTCTGTTTTGTTGCTGTGGGCTTACTGCAGGAGGGTTTAAAATGGGTTTCCGGTGGTAACGAGTTCCGTGTCAACGAGTCCAAATGTGTTGCCATGGGACATGATGTGTGTGAATTTATTATTCAAAAGAACCCGATTAGTTAGGCATACAAGTGGTTGACAAAAAACCGATCATCTTAATCATTGAGGACGATCTAGACGTAGCGGAGATGTTAGATGCTTATTTCCGCGTCCAGGGCTACGAAGTCTATGCAGCCAATTGGGGAGAAGACGGCGTTAAGGTTTGCCAGGAAAAACGACCAAATCTGGTTATTTTAGATATCCGCTTNNCAGATGATGTACTCCGGGCAGTGAGTTTGATGGTTCAAAATGCGGCTCGAAAAGTAGGGAATCCGGGCGATTTTGTGGGCCATTTTAGCTCATCGGAATTTGTGGTGATCACAGTTCCTGATGTGATTGTGAGCCTTGGGGAGCGCATTCACGCCCGATTGGATCAATCATTAGATTATTTTTACCCTCTTCGAGATCGCGAAACTCCAAAAGATCCCGATAAACGCCTGATGGTGCGAATGGCCGGACTTCTGCCAGGCCAGGGACCATTTAGCGGTTTGGATGATTTGAAAACCTCCTTACTTCGGAAACGTAAGTAAATATCATAATTAATCTATGAGAAGAATTGTTGGGATGGCTAAACTTGCCATCCCAACATTGGTTAAAGATGCAACTAACCGTTATAACTCCTACATATAATGAGCGTGAAAATCTGATTAAGCTTGGAGAAGCATTGTTCGCGCTGCCGCTCCCCGATTTAAAATTAATTGTAGTCGATGATAATAGCCCAGATGGTACGGGAGAGGCTGCGGATAATCTCGTCGAAAGGTATCCCGGCCGTGTAGTAGTATTGCATCGTAAGGGTAAACTCGGGTTTGGTTCTGCTTATATTCAGGGATTTCAACGCGCCCTGGCAGATGGTGCTGAAATTGTGGGCCAGATGGATGCAGATTTTTCCCATCCGCCGGAGAAAATACTAGAAATGTTATTAGCCCTAGAAAAGTACGATATCGTTGTGGGTTCTCGTTATATTTTTGGGGGTGGGCTAGATCAGGATTGGCCAATTTGGCGGAAGGGGTTATCGCATTTTGCGAATAATTATGCCCGTGTGATTTTGCAATTACCAATCCGAGATGTGACCGGGGGGTTTCGCCTGTGGCGAAGAAACGCTCTCGAAAGCATACCCATCGACCGCATTCGCTCGAATGGATATTCATTCCTGGTGGAATTGGCGTATGTCGCCCATCGGTTAGGTTTTACGATCGGTGAAGTACCGATCTATTTCGCCGAACGCCACTGGGGAGATTCGAAAATGTCGTTTCGAATTCAGGCTGAAGCCGCGTTTCGGGTCTGGCAGTTGCTTTGGGAATATCGGGATTTAGAAAAAATTTGAAATGGATCGAATAAACCGGAGCCAAAGGGGGCTCCGGTTTATTCGATTGTATTGTCTGATGAGATTTAATTTACGATGGGAAGCTTTTCCAGCGCAGCCTGAATAGCAGATTCGGGATATTCGAAATCTTCCAATTGGTTTGAGAGATAGGCCTGATATGCTGCCAAATCAAAATGTCCGTGTCCAGATAAGTTAAAGACAATTACGCGTTCCTCGCCTTTTTCTTTCGCATCTAGGGCTTCATCGATGGCCGCGCGCACCGCATGGGCTGTTTCGGGGGCCGGGATAATCCCTTCTGCTTTGGCAAAGGTGATGGCAGCCTCAAAGGTTGCCAATTGGGGAACCGCACGCGCTTCGAGGAAACCGGCATCATACAACGCGCAGATACTAGGGGCCATGCCATGATAGCGCAAACCACCTGCGTGAATGGGAGGCGGTACAAAATCATGTCCGAGCGTAAACATTTTAACGATGGGAGCCATTTTGGCGGTGTCACCATAATCGAAGGCATATGGACCGCGTGTAAGGGTGGGTGTAGCAGTCGGTTCAACTGCGACAAAACGGGTGTTGCGGCCGTTAAGAATATTTTCTCGCAAGAAGGGGTAGGCGATTCCAGCGAAATTGGAACCTCCACCAACGCAGCCGATAACCACATCCGGGTATTCTCCTGCTAGATCCATTTGTTTGAGGGCTTCTTCGCCGATCACGGTTTGATGCATGAGCACATGATTAAGAACGGATCCCAAACTGTATTTCTTTTTGCCCTCGGATGTCGCGGCTACTTCAACCGCCTCAGAGATGGCAATTCCCAAAGAGCCGGGACTATCGGGTGTTTGCGCCAGAATTGAACGACCGTAATTGGTTCGATCAGTAGGGCTGGCGAATACTTCTGCACCGAAAGTTTCCATCAGGACGCGGCGGTATGGTTTTTGGTGATAAGAAACCTTGACCATGTAGACTTCGAGGCTCATTCCGAACATATTGCAGGCCATCGAAAGCGCGGATCCCCACTGGCCTGCGCCGGTTTCCGTAGTCAGGGCTTTCACACCTTCGGCTTTATTATAAAAAGCCTGGGCTATCGCGGTATTTGGTTTATGGCTCCCAGAAGGTGAGGTCCCTTCATGTTTGAAGTAGATATGCGCAGGGGTCCCCAAAACTTTTTCGAGACGGTGGGCGCGGATTAATGGGGTTGGTCGCCAAAGTTTATAAATCTCGCGCACTTCCTCGGGGATGTCGATATACCGTTCTGTGCTGACCTCCTGCATGATCAACTCCATTGGAAACAGCACCGAGAGAAACTCAGGGGTAACTGGTTTCATGGTTTGGGGGTGCAGAATAGGTGCAGGCGGTACCGGCATATCTGCATTGATGTTGTACCAGGTTTTTGGCAGGTCACTTTCGTTGAGTAGGAATTTGGTTTGGGGCATTTCGATTCTCCTTTAGTTTGGGTTTTATAAGATGAGATCTTGATCTCTTCTTTTTATACGAAGGCCAGTCCTTGATGGGGCATGGGTGGGGAGGTTGGCAAGTTTTGATAGGCGGTATCTGGGGTTGGGGTATCTGCTGTAAGGTAGTTTGTGATGCCAATCGCCTCACGAACCAATGTGATGGTTTCTTGGGCTTCTTGGCGAGCTTGGTTTGCTCCTTGGATTAAAATCTCTCTGACTATATCGGGATCACTCTCGAATTGAGTCCGGCGCTCACGTATGGGATCGAGAAATTCATTGATGGCGCGCGATAATCTTTGTTTAACCTCCACATCCCCAACTTGTCCGCAGCGATAACGTTCTTTCAATTCTGCCACTTCGGCATGATCTGCGTTGAAAGCTTCATGAAAAATGAGAACAGGATTGCCTTCCACTTTTCCCGGCGTTGTGGCGGTGATCCGGTTGGGATCGGTGTACATACCCACAATCTTGCGATTGACGGTTTCACGATCATCCGAAAGGAAAATGGCATTATTCAAC
>DOTA01000126.1 GCA_003513015.1 Chloroflexota bacterium | reverse complement strand
GAGAGCCGGTGGGCGATCACGAAGCTGGTGCGGCCTGACATCAAATGTTCCATGCCCTGTTGGATGAGGGCTTCGGTGAGCGTATCCACCGAGCTGGTGGCCTCATCCATGATGAAGATTTCGGGCTGACGCAGGACGGCACGCGCCAGGCTGATGAGCTGTTTTTGGCCCACCGAAAGCAGGTTGCCGCCTTCGCCGACGTTGTCATCGTAGCCTTTTTCCAGGTTGGTAATGAATTCGTGGGCCCCAGCTAGTTTGGCAGCCGCTTCGATTTCTTCTTCAGTGGCGTTGAGTTTGCCGTAGCGGATGTTGTCGCGGATCGTGCCCGAAAACAGGTGTGGGGTTTGTAGTACGATCCCGATACGCGATTGAATGGCCTCCAGCGATAATTCGCGGTAGTCGCGCCCACCAATGCACAGGTTGCCAGTGGTCGGTTCGAAGAAGCGGCACAGCAAGTTGACGATGGTGCTTTTGCCGCCGCCCGTGGGGCCAACCAAGGCGATGGTTTCGCCGCGTTTGACATGCAAGTTGAAATTTTGCAGCACGGGATCGTCATCTTCATAGGCGAAATTGACCTGATCGAAGATGATATCCCCCTGGATAGTGCCAGGGTCAATTGCGCCGGGCTGGTCGGTCACATCGGGGATGGCATCGACCAACGAGAAGATGCGTTCAGCCGAGGCAATGGCATTCTGCATTTCGGCGTAGACCCGCGCCATTTCTTGGATCGGCCAGAGCATGAAGATCACATACGAAACAAAAGCCTGAATGCCGCCAATAGTCAGCAATCCGTTTTGGGCCTGGATGCCGCCAAACCAGATGATCGCGCCTAATGCAAACGAGCTGATCAACTGCACAGTGGGGAAGAAGAGCGCTGAAAGCCAGGCTGCCCGGTAACCGGAGCGATACATTTCGCCGGTCAGCTCGCCAAATTCTTCCAGATTGCGGTCTTCGCGCCCGAAGGCTTTGACCACCCGTACGCCAGTGATGTTTTCGTTATACGCGCCGGTGATTTTGGAGTTGATTTTGCGCACTCTACGATATTGCAGGATGATGCGTTTCTGGAAGATCGAAGCCACGATCACCAAAATAGGGATGATAGTCAGCACGATCAGACCCAAACGCCAGTTAATCATCAGCATGAAAAAGCCCGCCGTGGCGATGTTCATCACGCCCATGGTGGCATCCAGAAAACCCCAGGTGACCAGTTCAGCCACGCGCTCCGAATCGGAGGTGACCCGCGACATGATCCAGCCCACGGGGGTTTTGTTGTAGTAGGAGAGCGAAAGCTGCTGGAGGTGGTTGAACATCTTTTGGCGCAGATCATAGCGGATGCGCTCTCCCAACACGCCTGCCATGTAGATGAAGCTAAATACGCCCGCAGCCTGAACGACAATCAGCCCGCCGTAGCGGATGACGATATCGCGCAAGGCCGCTTGATTTCCGGCCATGATGCCTTCATCAATGATGCGTTTGCTGAGATAGGTGAAATACGAGTCAAGTATGGATACTACGGCAATGGTGGCGATAAAGCCAATTACCCAATACCAGTGGGGTTTGACCAATTCCACTACTCGCAGCAGGGTGCTCCCGTTAAACTGAGTGGTAAACTCTTCTTCTTCAAATTGATAGTCTGACATAAGTTTCTCTTTTGTAATTCTTACAGATCAACTAAACATCCACGCTGGAAATCTCTTTTTCGAGTTCTTCATCAATGCGTGTTTGAATGTCGAAAATCTGGCGGTAAATGCCGGGTTGCGTTAACAATTCGGCGTGATTGCCGATTTGAACGATTTTCCCTTTATCGAGCACCACGATCAAATCTGCTTTCATCACACTTTGGATGCGGTGGGCGATGATGAAGGTGGTGCGGTTTTCCATCAGGTGATCCAGAGCGCCACGAATATCAGCCTCGGTTTCCAGGTCCACCGAGGAGGTGGCATCATCTAAAATCAGAATGCGAGGATTTTTGATGATGGTGCGGGCAATCGCCACGCGTTGTTTCTGACCACCTGAGAGGGTTACGCCCTTTTCGCCGACCAGGGTGTTATAGGCTTCGGGGAATTGGATGATTGATTCATGCACGGCGGCGGCTTGCGCGGCGGCTTCAACTTCTTCGTCTGGCACCTCGCGCTGAATGCCGTAAGTGATATTATCGCGAATCGAGCGTGAGAACAGGAAAGGTTCCTGCTCTACAATCCCGATCTGGCTGCGTAAGTAACTGCGGGTGTAACGCTTCAACTCCACACCATCGAGGGTGATCTTACCCCCAGTATAATCATAAAACCGCGGCAGCAGGTTCGCCAGCGTGGTCTTGCCCGATCCGGTGGAACCCAGTAGGGCGATTACTTGTCCGGGTTGGCACTCAAAGCTGATGTTTTGCAGCACAGGGGTTTCGGGGGCATCTTCGTAGGCAAAGGAAACATCCTTGAAGTCGATCTCTCCGCGCACGCTGCCCTCCGGGCGATAATCACCTTCGTGCAGCGGTTCGCGCGGCTCGGTTACAATTTCGCGCACCCGGTTGTACGAAACCATCCCGGTGGACATCTGCACGATCAAGCGACCCATGTTGCGGATGGGCCAAACGATCCAGATGATTAGTCCGGCGTAGGCCAGGTAACTGCCCACGGTGATGGTGCCGTTGATGGCCAGAATAGCCGCAAAAGTGAATCCGCCCAACATCTGTGCGCCTGTTAGAATATCTGAAATCGGCCAGAATAACGAGTGCATCAATAGCAGGCGCTTGCCCCGGATAAATTTTTCCCAGTTTTCAATCTCAAATTTTTCGATTTCGTAAGATTGTCGGGCAAAAGCTTTGACCACGCGTACCCCCGTCAGGTTTTCTTGCAGGCGGCTGGAGAGTACCGCGTCCTGTTCTTGGTACGATTCGTAGGCTTTGGTGACACGCTGGAAAAACACAATCGACATCACGATGGTAAAAGGCACGACGATGATCGAAAACAAGGCCAGTTGCCAGTTAATAAGCCAGATGGCGATGAAATTTACAATGAACATCGAAAGGATGCGCCCCACGCCGATAGCTTGATCGGCATAGAAACGCCGGATGGCATCAATATCAGAGGTGGCGCGCTGGATCAACTCTCCCGTTTGAATCTGGCTGTGATAGCTGAAACTCAAACGTTGGATTTGGTCGTACATATAATCGCGTACCCGCTTGGCAATGCCTTCGGAGGTGCGGGCGGTGAGCGCGCCGCTCACAAACGATAATGCGCCAGTAATTGCAGCGAGTAGCACAAAGCCCAGGGCTACCACAGGCAGTCCCCAGTTACGGGTTCCTTCNNTAGGTGCCACGGTAACCTTTGAGCAGCCGCCACAAGCCTGTCAGGCGCTTTTTGGTGAAGGCTTCTTTTAGGTCAATTTGAGGGATATTTACAGTCGTCAAGATTCACTCTCTTCTTCCGAGATTTCTGGAAACGGAAGTTCAGCTAATTCGGTTTTGCTGACTTTATCCACCGGCAAACGCATGGACAGCCAGACGGCCATTAAGCTGACTTCATCAATGCCGTGCTCCCCTTCGGGGTATTTTTCGGCGTAGGCAGAGTAGATCACTTCGTAATCTTCCTCTTCGGGCCATTGGGTCAAAAAGCCTGGCAGCCGAATCCGGTTAAATTCCAGGGGCAGCAGTTTCCAACCAAATCCGTTTAGAATCTCGAAAATCTGTTGGCGCAATTCAGGATGCGCTTCCGTCCAAGCCTGCAAGATAGCGCCCGCCATTTTCGGCTCGTTTGCGAAAGGTTTCACCATGCTCACGGCTTTCATTGTAGCCGGGGCCTTGGCGCTATTGCGGAACCCCGGCACTTTCACCCATTTTTTTGTGAGCCGATCAACTTCGGACCGAGTTTTATCGGATACTTCATCTACGGAAAGCAGCGCGCTGCGTAGCACCGTCATGCGGAAATCAATGCGCATAAATTCATTAATGGCATGAAAAGGGAGAAATTGCAGTTGGGATTTTTCTTCATCAGTCATCATTACACCTCATCAAATGGTAGAAAAGTGCCGAGCGGCAGAATCGTTTCGGGGTTGCTCTCGATAATTTCAGC
>DOTA01000451.1 GCA_003513015.1 Chloroflexota bacterium | reverse complement strand
TGGAAAATATCATAGCTAGCGGCAGAGAGCGCTCACAATAATTTCTCGGGGGAAATTGCAGGCAAAGCCAATACCTTGTATGCAGAAGAAATCTCGCAGAAAGAAAGTAAAAGATTTATTAGAAAAACAGGATAAATCTTGTGTTATTTATCTAATATGGTAGTATACACTTTAATTGATTACGCTGATGATGAAAATTCATCGGTATAACAAGACCATTACCGAAAAAGGCAAACCTATCGTGAGGTGGGGGCGCAAAGCCACAGGGTCTGAATCAACAGACAGCCGAGCTACCGCATAATCATCATATCGGTAGCTTTTTTTTATTTCTTTCTTTAGGAGATGCATCATGAATATCATTAATAAACCATATCGAATTTTGCTTACCGGAATATTTACCATTATCGCACTTTTGGGCTTCACAAGCTCTGCCCTGGCAAATGGAGCAGATCAGCCTAACTATGGCGATCCAATCTCCGTCGACGGAGCAATTGGCGATTGGGATCTGACGCAAGACTATTTTGTTGCTTTGAACAATATTTCTACCAATGCTGAAGAGGCCAATGCCTATTTGCGCTTCAACAATGGTGTACTCTACATTTTGGTTCTGGCGAACACCCCACAAACCGTTAACACCGCCAACGGTCAATTTGTCATGGTAGATCAACTCAATAACCAAGATGTAAACCAAACTTATGTACCAGCAGATGGTACGCCACCAGATTTTGCCTGGGTGAACCAAAATGGGTCTGTGGCTGATGGCTGGGAAGCATCCATCTTATGGGCAAATGCTATCGATCCACAACTCTCAAGCCATCAAATCTTGATCCATACCCTTCTTCGCGTAAATGGCACAAATGTAAAAGCGTCTGCACAGGTTCCCCTAAATGTTTACAGTTGGGATTTTGGAGATCTCCAAGAAAGCTACCAAACAACCTATGATCCTGGCAACTTACAGTTTGGTCCGGTTCATCTCGTCAGCACGTTACGGCTCGGCCAACAAATTGATGGTGAATTCAATGGACAACCCGGCCCGACTTCCTTAAATGATGATCTTTCAGATCGCCCGGATGAAGATGGCATCGTTCCCACTGGAGACTGGAGAGGATCGCCCACCATCCAATATACTGTGAACGGTTGCACAGGCATCTGCTACTTAAACGCCTGGATCGATTGGGATCACAGCGGTGCCTTTGATCAGGCNNTTCCGCCTCTGCAACACAACGGGAAGTTGTTCCACCCCTGGCACGCTTGAACAGACTGAGATTTTCCCCTTTGGCGAAGTAGAAGATTACCAGTGGTCCTTCAGCACCAACGCGATCACCATCAACTCGTTTACTGCCACACCCACACAAAGCCCGCTAATGCTTGCTAGCGTAGCCCTCGCCGCAATCACCTTTGTCGGGTTGGGCACAATTTTTACGAAACGCAAAACCCAAAAACTTTAATTCTCTCTCTTTTACAAAAAAACGGCGATGCTCTGAACATCGCCGTTTTGTTATTGTTCTCACTCTTTCACAATCACATAAAAGAAATCTTGATCCCACTGATGCAAATAGCGATCTACCCACAAATCCATTTCTTCAGGGTAGAGCGCTTCCGCGGTCAGCTTGCCATCCACCACCCGCATAGCCGTGAAATGAGCATGCGTGGGGTTAATATCCAACAGCATGCCATTATGCGCCCCTGCGGCTACCATTGCATCAGCCAGCACCGGCATGCTCAGGCTGGGTCCGGCAAAATAATACAACACACTGTTATCTTCACTGATGCCCACCGCTGAGCGCATCGTCACCGTGGCACCATCCAGGTTAGCGCCCCACTCTGCCTCAGTGCCGGTATAAACCTTCTCGTTGATCTCGCCATTGTGCACGATCATCAGCGCGTTTTGCCGCCAGGCGCGGTAATCGCCATCCACATAAAAATCGGTACCCCATTCGCCAATCCGCACCGAATTATCATTATAAATCGCCAGTGTTGCCAAACCTGAGCGGCCTGCCAGTGCCGTGACCCCATCAGCCATAGCGCCATAGCCGCCATGTTCAGCAATGAACCCGCCGTTGAAAGCGGCCAGCAGCTTGCCCGGCTGCATATCATCCACAGGGATGTTGCCCCAACCATGCGGCCCACCTGTTTTTGATGGTTCTTCCAACCCCAACACAAAACGCAGGTCTGTTTTCGTCAAATCAAAAGCCACCACGGCCACCAGCGTGTAAGGCCGCTCCGGGTCGGGTTGCAAAAAGGTGCGGTAAGCCACTACCTCACCTGCAAGCGAGTAAAGATATGGCTGCCAGATTCCCTCGCCTTGCAAATCGCCAAAAGGCTCAATATTCGCTAAAACCCAGCCTGTGGGGGTGGGCGAAGGTGCAACGGTTAGCGTGGGGGGGATCGCCGTGGGTTCTGCCAGGGATTCTGGATCAACTGTGGATTGCGGTTCCGCGGGATTCTCCGTGGGGGTAGGTGATTCCGTTTGCGTTGGCGGAATCACTTGCGAAGCCGGGGTTGGGCTGCCCTCTATCGGGCTGGCAGCCACCCCAAAGGGATTCTCGGCCTCGGCCAATCCCAAATCAAATTTCCATTGTTCAATCTGATCCTGCACCTTGAAAATGACCGTCTCGATCTTGGCCACAGCCTGCACGCCCAGCAAACCCCGCAACGGATTCGCCATCTGCTTACCAACGGTGCGCCAATTGGCCGCCAATATCAACCCAGCGATTACCAAAACCAGCACAATTCCAATTACAATCCAGCGTTTCTTTTGTTTGGGCATCTTCTTCTCACAAGTGATGAAATCGGGCGTAAGTTTACCATAGGGGAGTACATAATGCCCACAGTCATAAAACGCATTCCAGTATGCCATTTATGACTGTGGTGAGTATAATTGAACCCATGTTTACTCGCAAAATCACTTACCCTCACGGGTTGCCAGCCCTTATCGGATTGGCAATCCTGCTGCTCGTGATCGCAGGCTGCTCACCAACCCCTACCCCGACAGCCCTCAACGCGGTGGTGAGTGCCACCAGCGTGCCGCCCACGCCCACGGCTTCGCCGTTGCCCAGCGCCACCGCCACATTAATCCCCAGCGAGACGCCTACACCCACGGCTTCGCCTTCACCGACTGAGACGCTCACACCTAGCCCCTCCCCCTACCCCACTTTGATTGTCGATGAGCGCGGCGCGGCTATGGTCTTTGTGGCCGCGGGCGAATTTTTGATGGGCAGCGAGGTTTGGTCGGGGAGCGAGAAACCGGCCCACACAGTCTATTTGGATGCTTACTACATCGACCAGTTTGAAGTCAGCGTGGGGGCTTTTGCCGAGTTTCTCAACGAAATGGGCAACCAGATCGAAGGTGTGGCCGGCAAGGCCAGTTGGGTCGAGGAACCCGACCCCGATTTGCATTTGCACCGCACCGATGGAATCTGGCAGGCCGACGAGGGCCGCGCTAATCACCCCATGAACGAGGTCACCTGGTTTGGGGCGCGTGCTTTTTGCGAGTGGCGCGGCGCAGTGCTGCCCAGCGAAGCCCAATGGGAAAAAGCCGCCCGCGGCACCGATGGGCGTACCTATCCCTGGGGTGAACAAGAACCCACTTGTGAAATGGCGAACTTCGCGGGCTGCTTCTACGATTCCGTGCCAGTCGACAGCTACCCGGAATGGGTCAGCCCTTACGGCGCGTACAACATGGCCGGCAACGTCCACGAATGGACCAACGACTGGTATAACGCCGATTACTATGCGAATTCTCCCTCTGAAAACCCCACCGGCCCCGAAAGTGGTGACTATAAAATTTTCCGTGGGGCTTCGTGGTTCAATGGCAATTTTCAAACCCGCACCACCTACCGTTATCCCAAACTACCCGTACTGACCTATATGGCCAATGGGTTCCGTTGCGCGAAAACCGTGGGCGAGTAGACAAAGTAAACATGTAGACATGTTTACTTTTATCATCCAAAACTATAAGGCAATGCAAAATGACACATCCTCTCACCGACCGCTCCTCCCTCACCCGTTTTGCCTGGCTCTCGGTAGCCGCAGCGGTCGCCACCATCGGATTGAAAACCGCGGCCTATCTCCTGACGGGTTCTGTAGGCTTGCTCTCAGATGCGCTTGAATCAGGTGTCAACCTGGTGGGCGCATTAATGGCCCTCTCCATGCTGACAATTGCCGCCCGCCCCGCGGATGAGAGTCACGCCTACGGGCACAGCAAAGCCGAATATTTCTCCAGCGGCGTCGAAGGCGGCTTGATTCTGGTAGCAGCGCTGAGCATCGGCGTGGCGGCGATCCAACGGCTCTTCGTGCCCCGTGCGTTGCAGGAAATCGGCCTTGGCTTGGCAGTCTCAGCCGTGGCCTCCTTGCTCAAC
>DOTA01000437.1 GCA_003513015.1 Chloroflexota bacterium | reverse complement strand
CATCACGGGCCAAAAGTACCCAGGTGGCAGGGAAAGAAAGTTCATCTTCATTGCCTGGGGATTGAATAACCACCATTTTTAGATTGTTGGCCTGGGCCAATTGATAAAACACCGGTCTGAGATCCAGATGTTCATTAGAGATATGGGCGGCGATGATACCATCAGGTGCTAGGTGACGGATGTAAATTTCGAATGCTTCCGAGGTGACTAAATGCACGGGAATGGCGTCGCTGCTGAAGGTATCTAGAACTAGTAGATCGAACTGATTCGAGCCCGATTCAGCCAACTCGCGCTCGAGTGAAATGCGGGCATCCCCTAAAACAGTATGGATATTTGCTTTGCTATTTGCTAAAAAGGAGAAATAATCTCCCTCGCCTTCAGCTAAGTTCATTACAACGGGGTTGATCTCATACAAACGATAATCATCTCCGGGAGTTGAATAGGTTGCCAATGTGCCAGTTCCCAAACCTAACATGCCCAAGTGCATCCCATTACCATACTTGGGATGATTTAATATCGCTAACCCGACTCCACTTTCCGCAGTATAGTAAGTTGTAGGCAGGGCACGCATCTCTTCATTTAGATATTGAATTCCATGTACAGTTATGCCATGTACCATCATATTGGCTAGTTTCCCTGGTTCTTCTTGGTTGATCTCTTGCACGCGGATAATTCCGTAGAAATTCCTTTCAACCAACCTGAGATTGTCCATATGATACGCATTCACATAGTAGACCGTAAATAATCCTAGCGAGAGAGCCACCGCGCCGATCATGACATCATGCCCAAAGCGCAAGCGGGGCTTTTTCAATTCAATCGTAGGCCGCATGAAAGTTAACACCGCCAAGAGAACAAAAACCAAGGTATAGGCAACATTCAATTCAAAATAGCCATCGAAGATCAGCGGGGCAATCAGGCTGACAGCTATTCCCCCCAGGGCGCCTCCTACAGACACCAGAAGATAGAAACGCGTCAAATGCACAGGTGTAGGCCGGAGGCGATATAGCTCGCCATGACAAACCATCACGCTTACGAATAAGGCAAAGGAATAGAGGATAATCTGCCACAAGAAATTTCCATCAGAATGAAAAATCGCCCAGAGAAAACCTATCGCACTGATGACCAGAAACAGGGCATAGATCGGCCGGGAATACCACCGTTCGCCAGAAAATGTTAGGATGAACGAAAGTAGATAAATCGTCAACGGCAGTATCCACAAAAACGGGATTGGGGCGACTTCCCGTGTAATTTGATTCGTTACGGCTAGCATCAACGCTGAAGCTGTCATGCTCAACGCGATCCATAATATTTGGATGGGGATCGTAGGCGGCTCTGCTGCCTCTGCCGGATCCGTTTTGATCAGGGGTTCTGCATTTGAAGCGGTTTTGCGCTGAGAGCGGATGGTGACCAAGCCAGCCAGCATGGCGAACACTAAAAATCCGCCCGACCAGACCCAGGCTTGCATTTTTAGTGACAAAATCGGCTCAACCAGAAAAGGGTAAGCGATTAGCCCTAGCAATGAACCCACATTGGAAAGCGCATATAAGGCATAAGGTGAGCGCTGCGGGTAGGTGCGCCCAAACCAAGCCTGTGTTAGTGTGCTGTTGGTAGCTAGCATAAAATAAGGCAACCCCACCGCCACCAAGAGCAGCTTGAAGATATTCCCAATAGGCGCTTCAATGTTTTGGGGTTTCCAGGCCGCACTAGGCGTAATTGGCGAATTCCATTGTGCGCCCAGACCCACCATCGCCAAAACGGTAACCCCCAGCAAAAAAATGTGAATATGGCTTCTTCGTTTCTCAGGGGCACGCTCAATCAGCCAATAAGCATAGGCATAGCCACCNNCCGCCAAACCAGGGTAAAATCAGCTTGCCTATGATCGGTTGGATCAGAAAGAGCAGGAATGCTGAGATAAAGATGCTGGCTGCATAAAAAACCATAATAAACTCCGTGATCTTCGTTGACTAAATAGAAACGTTATCGCATCCGCCGAATCATGGCCTGCTTCCCTCCAACCCTAGAGCCATGTAGAAACAAGCGCCGCCCTGGAAATTCTGGTTTAAATTGCTCAGACGCAAGCGGATTAACTGTTCAGGGCTGACATACCCTGCCGCATTTGGGATCGTGTTCGTGCCCAAGATGGTTTTCTCCAGCAGTTGCCAATCCTCCGTTGCCCAGTCGTAAATTTCGATTTGGGGTGTGTTCATGATGCCGCTGTCAGTTTGCAGGTTAAATTTTAGATTATCTACTCGGAGCGGCATGATTTTAGAGGGAATGATGAACTCCAAGATAGCCTCGCCTTTATCGATCCAAAGGGAGGTGCCTCCGCTGCCACAGGTGCCTCCATTAAAAGGGAGTTCGGCTACTAAGCCAGGGATCAACCCCACCGGGATGATTACCGCGCCGCTTTCCGGGAATTGAAAGCTGGTTTGGGTGAAGTAAAGTGCGTTGGCAACTTCTTGCGGAACTTCCCCATTGATGCTCACTGTTGGTGGGGCCGTCTTCATCCAGCCCAGCAGCGTTACGCTCGGTAAGGCATCCAACTCTTTGGCAGAACGAATTTGCCCGGGATTGATACCGCTGCCATAATAATATTGCTGATCGAGCACCGCTTCAAGCACTGCACGTTTGAATTCGAATTGACGCTGGGAGACACCGAGCGCGGGCTGAGAAAGCTGGGCTTCGTAGATTTTCCAACTCATCGCCGGGCCGTACATCATATCTTGGGTTAAATCTAGGGACAGGTTCACATCCGCAGATGATCCCACCTCTAAATCGCCGAGTTTAACGTAGTTGGGGCGCAACACTAGGATCACATCCTTGAGGGGTTGGTCAGTGTTATTGGTCACGGTTCCTACCAATCGTCCATTTTCCAGGGTAAGCGTTGCCCGCAGTTCCCCAATGTTTTCAAGGCTTGTTTCGGTCATAAAGCTTTGCATTGACCATTGGTTGACGGTTAGTCCGCGTACCGCGCTGGGGTTGCCCTGCACAAAGGTCAGGTTGCCGCTACCGGTGGGATTGCCACTCCAGGGATCATAGTAGCCAGACATCGGGCTGAGCAAATTTAGACCCTCTACCTGGATCTCATAGCCTTGATTGGCCGGGGAAAACAAACCGATGTAACTGGTCACCTGAGCCGAACCGCCCGGCTGGGGCTGGATGATGGCCACTTTATTAACGATCAGATCGGTGCCGCGTTTGGCATAGCCAATGCCAAAACTCAAGCCAGTGAAGACCAGGGTGATGAGCGGAATGGTGATCCAGGCCCAATGCAGCCGTTTGCGCCAGCGTAAAACCAGATAGTTAATTGGTCCCACCAACAAAATATAGACCACTAATAGCACGACCAGGCTTTTAGCAGATGGCAAATCCAGGCTGGGGATGTTAGAAAGGGCGTTGCTGATTGGCCCCGCGGCCAATTGCCTCACAGACATATCCGGGGGCATCCAGTTGGGGTAGGCTGCCCCGGGGGTGAGCAGGGTTTCCCAAAAAGCTGTGGTGCCGATCCAGGCGTCAAAGGG
>DOTA01000218.1 GCA_003513015.1 Chloroflexota bacterium | reverse complement strand
ACGGCGTAAACGTAAACGAACCATAATAGATCTGTCTCCTTCAAATAACAGATAGTTATTAAAATAGATTTTTTTGTAAACACCAACCCACCAAGGTTAGAGGGATGCACTGAAGGGGCGCAAATCTTGGTCGGTCAGAAATTACCCAAATAAACGTGACAATCCGCTCATGCCCGATTTTCGGATAGTTTTGAACATCCGCTGGGCATCTCGGTATTGCTTCAAGAGACGGTTTACATCCTGAACTTCCGTACCGGAACCGGCGGCGATGCGCCGTCTGCGGCTAGCATTAAGCAGTTTCGGGTTGCGCCGTTCCTTGACAGTCATGGAATTGATGATGGCTTCCGTCATTTTTAGCTGGGATTCGGCCTCGTTAGGATCAACCTGACGCGCCGCCTGCCCCATACCGCCGGGCAGCATCTCCAGAATTTGGCCGATCGGCCCCAACTTGCGCACCTGCCCCAACTGCTCCTTGAAATCTTCCAGGGTGAACTCGCCAGCCATCATTTTTTCGGCCTGGCGTTGGGCAGTTTCCTGATCCAGAGCGGATTCGGCGCGCTCGATTAAGCCCAGTATATCGCCCATCCCCAAAATGCGGGAGGATAAACGGGAGGGATCAAAAACTTCAATGGCATCCAAACCCTCACCGGTTCCCAGGAATTTGATGGGCACGCCAGTGACGGAGCGGATCGAGATGGCCGCGCCGCCGCGGGCATCTCCGTCAATTTTTGTAAGGATCAATCCGGTCAACGGCACGGCATCGCGGAAACCTTCGGCGATATTGACGGCTTCTTGACCGATCATAGAATCAACCACCAGCAGAATTTCGGCCAGATCCACTTTTGAGTTGATCGCCCTGATTTCATCCATTAGTGCGTCATCCAACTGGGAGCGACCAGCCGTATCCAGGATGACCACTCCAAAGCCGCCGCGTTCGGCGCGTTGGACGGCATGTTTGGCGAGATCGGGCGGGGCAATACCGGGTTCGGTAAAAACTTCAATGCCCAGACGTTCGCCGAGGGTCTGCAATTGTTGTACGGCTGCCGGGCGGTAAGGGTCAGCCGCCACCAGCAGCACACGCTCGCCTTGGCCACGCAGTAGTTTCGCCAGTTTTCCGGCATGGGTGGTTTTACCCGAGCCTTGCAAACCAACCAACATGATGGTGCGGGGTTTGGGGCCGCGCATGTTCAAACGTTCCGGTTCACCCAGGGTGGCAATCAACTCTTCGTTGACAATTTTGACCACCTGTTGACCGGGATTGAGTGCTTTCGAAACCTCATGTCCAATCGAGCGCTCGCGCACGCGTGCCACGAAGTCTTTAACAACTTTGTAGTGTACATCCGCTTCAAGCAAAGCCAAGCGCACTTCGCGCATGGCCTCATCGACGTCGCTCTCCGAGAGCTTACCGCGCCGATTGAGTTTGTCAAAAACTTTATTGAGTCGGGTAGTTAGATTTTCGAACATAAAGTCAAAAGAGCGGCTGGTTTCTTCAAACACACGGTCCAGCCGCAAGGCCGCATTTTAGCTTGTAAGCGAGGTTTGGTCAAGAGAGTGTATGGCGAATCAGGGCAATCTGCCGGAATACGAACCATCACTACAGAAGACTTGATTACGTCCGGCTTGTTTAGCCCTATAGAGCGCATTATCGGCGGCCATCAAAAGCAGATCCATAGAATCCCCATCGACTGGAAAACAAGCGATTCCGGCGGAAAGCGTGGTGTGGATTTCAGCATTTTCGATTGAAATACATTGGTCCTGGAAATTTTGACGCCAGATTTCGGTGCGTTGGTAGGTAATCTCCGGCTTTGAACCCGGCAAAACAACCACAAACTCCTCTCCGCCATAGCGACAGACCAAATCTTCCTTGCGAGTGGTTTCGAGCAGCATCTCTGCAAGCCCTTGCAGTACCATGTCGCCAGCTTTGTGCCCGTATGTATCGTTGCATTTTTTAAAACGATCGATATCCATCATGACCAGACTGAGCGGCAAAGACTCGCGTGTTGCCCGACTCAACTCATGCTCCAAAAATTCTTGTAAATAGCGGCGATTGTACAAGCCCGTCAGTGGATCGCGGATGGCCTGTTCTTTTAGCTGGGCCTGGAGGGCTTCAATTTCCGATATTTGGAGTTGCAATTGCTGGTTGGCATTTCGCAGTTCAATTTCGATTTCTTTGCGTAAGGTAATATCGCTGACTGAAACTAAACGCCCCGTGAAATTACCGCGCTTGTCTGCCAACGCACTAATACGCACATCAAAAAATTTGGGTGAATCCCCGGTAATCATGATTTCATCTCGCCCCTCGGGTATTTGTAAATATCGAGACAACAATTCTGATAAATGCCCGAAGATTTTTTCGGCCGGTTGGCCGATTGGCGCTGGCTCTTTGATTTCAAAAAGTTGCTTCGCCCTGGGATTAATATCGGCCAACCGGTTCAGTTTATCCAGCACCAGCACGCCATCGGGCATATTCTCTACTAAAGTGCTGCGAGCGATGGGCACAATATCCAAAAAGCCGTAACTAAAAATGGCGTATGAGAAAGTCACACTTGTAATGACAAACGCCATCGGTGTTGGGTCTAAATTGGGGAGCGGAAACAACCCTAATATCAGGAGAATATCGGCAACCCAGGGGAACGCGGCACCCAATAAAATCAGGCGAGTTTGTGAACGCTGGATTGAGGAGGCATTGAGGCATGTCCGAAAGATCAGTACAAATCCAATCAAAATAATGGAATACGAATAAACAATATTGAACCAAAATCCAAAGCCGCCATTCTGGATCACAGATGTTTCTGGTTGTCGCTTGCCCGCGAAGAAAATGCCAAAGCGTGCATCTGTGAAAAGGAAGAAAAGGGTCAGGAGTGGTTCGATGCTTAATAAAGCCACCACCGGGCGGGTTAATATCTGGCTATGATCGGCATAATCCAATGCGAAAGCTAAAAATGCTGCCGGAACCACGACCGCGCCCACATACGTTAGATCGAGCCAAAAAAATTCGGAAGGATGGTAAATATCTAACCAGTGGATGGCATACATCAAACACCACCAGACCATAGCAGCTCCGAAAATTGCCATCGAACGCGCGCTAGCTGCTTGTTCACGGCGTTTCCAGGCAATGGTAGTTATGATTGCCGAGATCAAGGCGGCAACGAGTAATAGCGTGCTATAGAATTGATTCGGCTGAGTGCTCATTTCAGTATCATATCACCCATTTATAATGCTGAATTTCCCGGTTTGACAGTCTCCCCGCTGCGCCGCAGCCAGTCATTCACCCTAGAAATTGGCTCGAATCCGCCATAATTACGATAAAGTTCGTGGGCGTCGCGGGTGATCAGCAAAATATTTTTGACGCTCCCCAAATCTGGGTGCGCCACCACACTCTCGATCAGCCACTTGCCCAATCCACGTCCCTGGTGAGATGGAGCGATGAACACATCGCACAACCACGCGAAAGTGACCGTATCCGTTACTACCCGTGCGAAACCCACCTGCTGCTCCCCTTCAAAAACCCCAAAACACAGTGAATTCCAGATCGACTTTTCGACCACATCCCGCGAGCGCCCCTGCGCCCAGTAAGATTGGTTGCACAAGTAATCGTGGATGAAGTCAACATCCATCCGATCGCGCGCGGTGCTGATGAAAAATTCGTTGCGCTGCACTTCCATCAGATTACTTCCAGAGATTGCAAAAAAAGATCACTCATACTGCGGAAAACCCGGGATTCAGACCACATCAGTGGGTGGTCACCATGATGGTGCAGATACAACCGACAATCCGGGATTTTCTCGACCATCCCGGCGAATTGCGGCACCACCTCGGAGATTAACGGGTCCCGCAGGCTGGCGGTCAGCAGCACCGGACATTGGGTTTGATCCAGTTTCCCCTGGAACCAATTCGCTCCCTGGTCGGCAAACCGCACGATCATAGCATTATCCGCGGCGATCACCTGCTCCCAGTCAGCACCGTGACCCGCCTTCCAAAATGCGATCTGCCCGTGTGTGCGTTGAGCGCGGTCGGCCAACACACGGGCGCGAAATTCATCCGGGGGAACCTGCTCCACAAAACTATCGGCGATAATGGCTTTCACCCGCGCCGGTGAGTGGATCGCGGCCAGCAGGGCGGCCACCGCGCCCCCGCTGGCCCCCATCAAAATGGCTTGCCCGTAGCCCAAATGCTCGATGAGCGCCACAATCTGCTGCGCCCCCTGGAGCCACCATTGATCCGCCCACACCGCAACCCGCTCCGATTGCCCCGTACCCAGAAAATCAAGCGCAGCCACGTGGAAACGATCGCCGAAATAATCCAATTCCCCTTGCAGGTGTGCGGAGGAAGCGGTGTTGCCGGGTAAAACCACCAGCAGCAGGCCATTGCCCTTTTCGCGATAAAACAATTGATGTTGCTTCCATTCAAAGTAAGGCATGTCTTCTATCCTTTAACCACGACCAACGGCACCAGCCGTGCGACTTTGCGAGCGATTCCCGCACCGGTTACGGTTTCGACCACCGCATCCACATCTTTATAGGCCGCGGGAGCCTCCTCGGCCAACCCCGCTAGCGACCCGGTGCGAATATGGATGCCCTCCCCTTCCAATTCTTTGCGCAAATCTTCTCCCCAGATTTGTTTTTTGGCCTGCGAGCGGCTCATGGTGCGCCCGGCTCCGTGGCAGGTTGAACCGAACGAACGCTGCATGCTGCCCTCGGTGCCCACCAGCACCCACGAAGCCGTCCCCATCGACCCCGGCACCAGCACCGGCTGGCCGATCTTTTGATATTCGGCGGGCAGACCAGGGAATCCCGGCCCGAAGGCGCGCGTCGCTCCTTTGCGGTGTACGCAAACCTTCAACTTTTTACCATCCACCACGTGCTCCTCCACTTTACCCATGTTGTGAGCAATATCGTAAATCTGATGCAGATGCCAGTTTTTGACCCCCCCGGCCAGGGTTTCCTCGAAGGCTTGTCGTGCCCAATGCGCCAAAAGTTGACGGTTGGCAAAAGCGTAATTGGCGGCGCAGCGCATGGCCGCCAGATAATCTTGCCCTTCGGGTGAATCCAGCGGCGCGCAGACCAATTCCCGATCGGGTAACTGGATGCCATAACGTTTGACCGCGCCTTGGAAGGCGCGCACATAATCGGAGCAAATCTGGTGGCCGAAGCCGCGCGAGCCGCAATGAATTTGCAGCGCCAGATGGCCTGCGTGCAGGCCCATCACCTGGGCGGCCTCCTCATCGAAGATTTCTTCTACCACATCAACCTCGATGAAGTGATTGCCCGCTCCGAGTGTGCCAATTTGCGGGCGGCCGCGCTGTTTGGCGCGCGGGCTGACTTTGGCGGGATCCGCCCCTTCCAGCCGCCCGCCCTCTTCGGTGCGGCGCAAATCGGCATCCGAGGCGTAGCCGCGTTTTTTGGCCCACTCCGCGCCTTCTACGCAAATGGCATCCAATTCGCGCTCAGTGAGCTTTAGCGCGCCGCCCTGGCCTACCCCAGATGGACAATATTTGTTCAGGGCGGTGGCGAGTACATCCAGGCGAGGTTTGGCGGCCTCGGCTTCGATCTGCGAACCGAGCAGGCGCACGCCGCAGTTGATATCGTAGCCAATCGCGCCCGGCGAAATCACGCCTTGCGGGTAGCGTGTGGCAGCCACGCCTCCAATCGGGAAGCCGTAACCCTGGTGCATATCGGGCATCACAGTCACATGCCCCACCAAACCGGGCAATGTGGCGGCATTGACGGCCTGCTCCAGCGAGGCATCGCGCAGGGCCTGCTCCAGCAAATCGCGCGTTACAAAAAACCGCACGGGCACGCGCATATCGGCGCGGAAACTCTGCGGGATTTCCCATTCGTATTCGCTAATTTTTTTGAGATCGGAGATGGCAACCATGAGGAACCTCCCAGGTATGCAATTAAACATCAAACACCAGATTGACTACCAAACCAAACTCGGTTTCACGAATTTGTAAGCGGTGATAAGTGACAGCTTTAATTTCTTTGGATTGATTTTTAATGGGCGCGCCCCAGGCCCGGACTTTGAGGGTGTTTCCGTCAAAGGTGAAGCTAAACTCATCCATAACGAGACCCTCCCCCTCCCCCAGGTAGAGCAACTCCGCGAGAAAATCCACCAGCAGGGATTCGCGATCCCCAAAGGGAATCTCAAACTCTCGGGATTCCCGCTCACCATCCACCAGTTGCATTTGCGCGAGGGCATACATGCCGCGGGCGGCAGTCTCCAACAGGGATGAGAGATTGGGCGCCCAAACTTCAAGTTCCCAATCAGCGGTGTGTTCGATTTCGCGATAGCCGGTTTCTGTGACCATGGTTTTTCCAGTATACCGGATTTTGCCAATGCCAACAAAAAATGGCAATACTTCCAGCTGGAAGTCACACCCTACCCCCCACGTAACACTTCCTTTATAATTACGTTGGTATGTAGTAGTCAGAGTGAACATCAAATGTACTCGCTGTAAATGGGTTGAACAAACAGCGATGAAAAATAATTATGACAACATTTACTGGCCGGCTTGACCAATTGGAAGCACAACTCCAAACCTTTATCGAAGGTAAGTTAGCGCGCCTTTCGCCGTTGCGCGGCCAACAGGATAACCTGGCGCGGCGTTTGGTCGGCGTGATGCGGGCGGGAGCAATCGCTACCGGGGATGGTGTTTTGCTGGCTCCAGACCGTTTCACCGTTCTCACACACCCTTCGCAAGCTGGCACAATCTCTGATGACCAGAAAATGCTGGACGAACTGGCTGATTTGCTTCAGGAAATTGGGAAAGCGGCCAATTTGCATTTTATCCAGCCACCGATTGTGAGTATTGCTTCGAATGAAGATGTATCTCCAAACCAGATTGATGTGATTACCCGCTTCAGTGAAAGCGCACTTGGCAAAACCAGCGATATGGCTGATCTCGCCAACGACGCCGATGTTTCTTCTTCTGTGAGCGCATTTTTGATTATCAATGGGATTCAGGTTTTTGCCCTCGATAAGGCGGTGATCAATATTGGCCGGCGGAGCAATAATCATCTGGTGATTGATGATCCCCGAATTTCGCGGCAGCACGCCCAAATTCGAGCTTCACGTGGGCGTTTCGAAATCTTCGACCTGAATTCTACCGGGGGGGTGTTTATCAACAAGCAACGCGTTACCCAAAGTGTGCTGCGCGCTGGAGATGTAATTTCGCTCGCCGGAATCCCCTTGATTTTTGGGCAGGAAACAACCATGGGTAAAACCCAGGAAATCAAGACAACTGCGAATGGCACACAGCCTGATCCGCAAGGCAAACCATAATGGCTGGGGTGTTGCTTTTGATCGCCCGTTCCGCTCTGGCAATCACACTGTATGGTTTCTTGGGGTGGGCGTTATTTACGTTGTGGCAAGATTTACGGCAGCAGCAGAAAACCATCCAAAGCCAGCAGCCTCCTGAAATCTGGCTGGCAACCCAAATTGGTGAAACCACCCAGAGTCGCCAGTTTCGCGGCAGCGAGATCACCCTGGGGCGCGATCCCACCTGTGAATGTGTCTTGTTTTCTGAGACTGTTTCGGCGCGGCATGCCCGGCTGGCCTTCCATCATGGGCAATGGTGGCTGGAAGATCTCAAATCGACCAATGGTACGCTTCTCAACCAAGATGATGTCACGGCCAGTGTGGTTGTGGTGCCTGGAGATCAAATCCGCTGTGGCGAAGTATTAATTAGCATTCTTGAGGAGCATAAACTGCATGACTGAAGAAAAATCATCCTTTAGTGCGTTTTTGATCGTCGAGGGCAAGCGGGCGATTTCGTTGGAGCGACCCATCACTAATATTGGGCGGAAAAGCGATAACCACATTGTGATTAAAGATCAGCATGTTTCGCGCTATCACGCCCAGATTCGGCATCTTAAGGATGCTTATATTCTCATGGATTTGGAATCAACCGTGGGTACTTCGGTGAATGGCAGAGAGATCAAGCAGATGTACCTGAAACCGGGGGATGTGATTTCCATCGCGGGCGTGCCGATGATTTTTGGGATTGGAAATCCCAATCAGCCCCTGGAGTTTCCCACCACGGGGCCGATAAACATCAGTACCGGTCCAACCGACACGATGCAACTCAACGAGGCGGATGCCTACCTCGACCTGTTCAACACCCCTGATGACGAAGATAAGCGGAGTAAACCATGAGCAACCCCAAACTCGCCGTGATCGGCGGCTCCGGGCTGTATGGCATGCCCGGCCTGGAAAACACCCAAGAATTTGACTTCAACACTCCCTTTGGCAAACCCAGCGCCCCCATCGCGGTGGGCGAATTAGAAGGGTACCCTGTCGCTTTTTTGGCGCGGCACGGCCTCGGGCATCACATTTCGCCCAGCGAGATAAACTACCGCGCTAATATTTACGCACTGAAATCTTTAGGCGTTGAGTGGATCGTGAGTGTGAGCGCTTGCGGATCATTGCGGGAGGAATATGCGCCCGGAGATTTAGTGGTGCCCGATGGGTTATTCGACTTCACCAAAGGGAGGGCACGGACGTTTTTTGAGGGTGGGATGGTAGCCCATGTGGGGGTGGCCGACCCGTTTTGCCCTGCGCTCTCCAGGGAGGTGTTCGAGGCCGTGAAAGCTACCGGAGCCAAGGTTCACAAAGGTGGTGCCTTCATCACCATTGAGGGGCCGCGCTTCTCCACTAAAGCGGAATCGAACACCTTTCGTGCCTGGGGCATGTCGCTCATCGGCATGACCACCTCCCCGGAGGCTTTTCTGGCCCGCGAAGCCGAAATGTGCTACGCGGTGATGGCTCACGTCACCGATTACGATGTCTGGCACGTCAGCGAAGAACCGGTGACGGTTGAGATGGTGATCGCGGTGCTCAACCAAAACACGGAGATTGCCCAAGCGGCCATTCGTAATCTGGCACGCGGCTCGGAGAGCCAGCTCGAATGCGAATGCGGCCAGGCGCTCTCCACCGCACTGATCACCAATCCCGAGTTGATCCCCGCGGAAACCCGTCAAAAGTTAGATTTATTCGTCAAGAAATATTTACCCTAAAAAGACTGCCGACCGCAGTCCGCAGTCAGCGATCACCATAAAGGAGCTACGATGAAAGAGCTTACTATTCCCATTAGCGATGAAGCCATCCGTGAACTCAAAGTTGGCGAGCCGGTCGCATTAACCGGCATTATGCTCACCGGGCGCGACGCCGTCCACAAATGGATGATCGACACCTT
>DOTA01000353.1 GCA_003513015.1 Chloroflexota bacterium | reverse complement strand
TCTTTTATTTTTCTTCAGGATGACAAATCACCACGATAGGATTTCCGCTTAATTGGGTGAGAAACACCACCCGTTCGTCTGTGCCATCTTTGGGCAAGCGGAGTGCCTGAATCAGATCCTCCGGGGTGATCGGCGAGCCCCGCTTTTTCACCGTCACCCGGTTAATCTTCCGTTCCCGCAGGTAGGTCCGTAAATTTTTGAGTTGAAAGGGAAACCAATCAGCCACCGCCCAAACTCTCGCAAAGGGAGTCTCGANNGGTTCAGAAATCACCGCCGCGGGTTGCATTAACGGATTAGCTTCGACTAGCGTGTGCGGGCCGGGCAAAACTGTGGCCCGGCGCTCACCCGTTTTGAGCAGGCCAAACCAGAGCACCGCCTCTTTGAGTTCCCCGCGCAATGAGATGAATTCAATCTCCGCCTCGAAATCCGCCAATTCGGCCAGATCGACTCCCGGCGAAATCTTAACCCCGATAGAAGGAAAATCCGTCTGCCATTCGGTCACAATTTGAAGCGGTGGAATATATTTGCGGACAGAAGCGATGCGCCGCCCATTGGCGCGCCGGGCCGGGTCAAAAAATAGGGCGGTAGCAGGGTGTTTAATGCAGGGAAAGGAACTCACCAAGTCGGTTTGCACAAAATGGGCAGGGAAACCCAAAGCCTGAAGATTCTGCCGGGCCATGGCCAGCCGCAGCGGATCGAGGTCAAAGCCCAGGGTAGGAGCCAGCGCCGCCAGGGAAAGCGTGTCGCCCCCAATCGAGCAACCCAAATCAGCAATTTGCTCAAACCCCTCATAACGCCTTGCACGATAGCTGGAAACTTCAACGCTGGAGGCTTGCTCCAGGGCTTCGCGCGTGAAATACATCTTTTGGGCTTGGGGAAATTTAGAAGCGGCCTCCAGCCTTAAAATCGCGGTTTCAACCGCGGGCCGAGCAATCTCGCGCGGAAACCTTCGGCTGAGATTCTGAAAATGGGTCAGAAAATCCTTTTCGCGCGGCTGAATCTCCAGCGCTGCGATCAAAACATCTTGCCCCTGTGGGCTGAGCAAAGCGTAAAACTCGGCTAAATTCATAAACGTTGCAAGTGTACTCGAAACCATGGAAATGTGTCACCGCAAAAAGCATACACTCGCCTTTTGACGCCGTTATAACCATCGGCTACAATAACAAGAGCGGTTTTATTGGTACGAACATAAAATATCAGCTCAACCCAGAGGTAAAATGTCCGATTTCAAACTCACTTACGCGACCATGTTCAATCCACCCGAAGCGCTGCACATTCGTTTCGAGGAGGCTCTGACCGAAGTGCGCGCCAATTTAGGGCAGGATTATGGCATGATTATCGACGGCAAGGAAACTTTTGCCGAGAAAAAATTCAAAAGCAGCAATCCCGCCAACACCGCCGAAGTGCTGGGATATTTTCAAACCGGCACCGCCGAAGATGCCAACGCCGCCATTGCCGCGGCGCAGGCCGCTTTCCCGGGCTGGAGCCAAACCCCTTACCCACAGCGCGTGGAATTGCTGCGCAAAGCCGCCGACCTGATTGATGCGCGCATCTTCAAAATCGGCGCGGCGATTGCGCTGGAGGTTGGCAAAAACCGGCTGGAAGCCCTGGGGGATATTGCCGAAACCGCCGATTTGATCCGCTACGCCTGCTATCAAATGGAAAAGAATGCCGGCTTCGTGGTGGAAATGGGGCGCGATCCCCTGGTGGGATACACCGCCACCAACACCTCGCTGCTGCGCCCTTATGGCGTTTGGCTGGTGATCAGCCCCTTCAATTTCCCGGCGGCCCTCAGTGGTGGGCCGGTGGGTGCGGCGCTGGTGACCGGCAACACGGTGGTACTCAAACCTGCCACCGATACCCCCTGGAGTGTGCGCCTACTGGCGGAATGCTTCCACGATGCCGGGCTGCCCGCGGGGGTGTTCAACTTCGTTACCGGCCCTGGCCGCACCCTAGGGCAAGCGCTGATCGACAATCCCGCGGTGGCTGGGCTAACTTTCACCGGCTCATATGATGTCGGTATGGGCATTTTGCGCAGTTTTGCCCAGGGCAAATATGTGCGCCCCACCATTTTGGAACTTGGCGGCAAGAATCCCACGATTGTTTCGCGCAACGCCGATGTGGAACGTGCCGCCATCGGCATCGTGCGCTCCGCCTTCGGGCTGCAAGGGCAGAAATGCTCGGCTTGCTCGCGCGTCTACATCGAAAAAGCGCTCTACGATGAACTGGTGATTCGCCTGGTAGACCTAACCGAAAAACTCGCCATTGGCGACCCCACTGCCCGGAATAATTACCTCGGCCCGGTGGCGAATAGCTGGGCTTACAAAGACTATCAAGATTTCATGACTGAACTAAAAACCTCGGGTACGGTGCTCACCGGGGGCGAAGCGCTCACTGAAGGAACGTATGCCAATGGTTATTTCTGCCAACCCACTATCGTCGCCGATGTGCCAACCGATCACAAACTTTGGAAACAAGAGATGTTCCTACCGATCGTGATGGTCACGAAAGTAGAAAATCTTGACCAAGCCATGCAACTGGCCAACGATGTCGATTATGGCCTGACCTCGGGTTTTTACGGCAGTCACGAAGAAGCCAAGTGGTTTTTCGATCACAGCGAGGCCGGAGTCAATTACGCCAACCGTCCGCAGGGCGCCACCACGGGGGCCTGGCCGGGCTTCCAACCCTTCGGCGGCTGGAAAGGTTCCGGCTCCAGTGGCAAAAATGCCGGCGGGCACTATTATTTGCAGCTTTACATGCACGAGCAGATCCAAACTTATATCGATTAAATCCATTCAACGAAAGAGACGTATCAAATGGGCAAGCGCATCGGTCAGTTTTTCTTCCTGGTTGGTTTGCTAATCATGTTTGTGTTTTCCGCCTCTTTCGCCAACGGAAGCCCTTATTTCAATCTCTTTTTGATTGGAATGGCCTTGATCTCGCTCGGTATCTTCATGATGATAAGAAATCGAAAACCCAGAAGCGAATCCGAACGCTTCCGGCGCATGCGCAAGCTGCGCAAGAAAAAGTAAGCCAGCCTAAAATCAGAGAACAAATCTATGGATAAACTCATCCCACTTTCAGAAGCAATTTCAAAATTCGTCCGCGATGGCGATACACTGTACGCCGCGGGATTCACTCACATGATCCCCTTTGCCGCGGGACACGAGATCATCCGTCAGGGGGTGCGCGACCTGACGTTGGCGCGCGCCACCCCGGATTTAATCTATGACCAAATGGTGGCCGCCGGATGCGCCCGTAAGGTGATCTTCTCCTATATGGGGAATCCTGGCGTGGGGTCTTTGCGTGCCGCCCGCGCCGCCCTGGAGGCCGGCACCCTGGAATGGGAGGAGTACTCCCATTTTGGGATGATCTCGCGCCTGCAAGCCGGGGCTACCGGCCTCCCCTTCATGCC
>DOTA01000227.1 GCA_003513015.1 Chloroflexota bacterium | reverse complement strand
GCGATAGCCAGGAAGGTCCGCGGCGTGATAACTAAAATTCAAACGGGTGAAAGCAGCATTCGGGGCTAAAACACCTGGTCAACTTGCTAAAGGCCTTCACGGTCACACAAGCAATCAACGCCTGGACCACTGGCGGGCCGTATGGCGGTTGGATAGAATATCTCGCTTTAGGTGATGAAGAGAGCGAAATCGTCTATGCAATCCTAAAAAACGTGGGGCTGTTTCGCAGCCGGGATGGTGAGGAGAGTTGGGAATTGATCTTTATCGAGATCGGCCATGAAAACCGCGTCACTGGGGACCCAACGAATCCTGAGCGACTTTACATTGTCAAGCATGCTGCAGAAAACACCGGCCTTTTTCGATCTGAAGATCGCGGCGACACTTGGACAGCCTTGCCACACCCCTTACCAGGCACAGACCTCAATGGGTTCTTTGCTTTTGTGAACCCCCATAACGGCGCCCTGTTGGGCGCACTTTTCGTCAGCCCAGGCGATCAGTGCACCTGGGTCTGTGGCCTGTTTCAATTCGATCAAAATACTCAAACCTGGATTCGCTTAGAAGAGGCCGGTTTGTTGGATGAAACGACTCCGGTAACATCGATCGCATTCGATCCGCAAGACCCTGACATCCTGTATGCGGGCCTTGTGGGTGGGCAGGTATTCAAAAGCGTGGACGGGGTGAGAACTGGTTCTTGCACAGCGAATCGCCCATCGACTTCATCCGGGAGTTGGTGGTCAACCCGGTCAGTGGAGAGCTTTGGGTGTGTGGGCCTTTAGCAGATGGCGCTCAAAAGCCGGGCGGTTTATATCGATATGATGGTGTTCAATGGGTTTCAATGTATACCTCGTCCCAGAGTTTTCCTAGTGTCAGGAACATCATTTTCGACCCAGATGCAGTGGATGTGCAAACTCAGTGCATCTGGATTGCTACCATCTTTGATGGCGTGCTGAAATCTGAAGATGGCGGTCAGAACTGGATTCACGTTAAACCGGATCGTGCAGAAGCGATCGCGCTACATCCAGNNGGACGGTCTCAGACACAATGTGCTTCACGATCCCAGCCGTGACCAATTGTTTGGCAAGTAACTCTAGCGTCCAACGCTTTCGCCCAGTCGGCGGTTTACGACAAGCTAATGCAATCAAGTATGCTGCTTTCTCTTTTAGCTCAGGCTGTAGATGTGGCTTATCTTCTAGTGCGCTTTACAGTAGCGGATCCGCCTGCGGCGCACGGTCTGTCCACTGGTGTAGAGAGCTTGGCCGATTTCTTGGAAACCGTAATCCCCTAGCCCCTCAGATGCTCGAAACCTTCTCGCTGGATGCCTCTCAGCCGGTCGTTTTTTTATATACAGCACTTTCCCCTCGTTAACCCCGTTGGGTTGGTGGTTTAGTTGGTTACATCCACGAAAATTTCTCCGTTTGGGAGTATTCCTGCCGTGATTGTATCCGATTCGATGTGCGCCTGCAATTCGGCTTCGGTCAAGCCGAGTTTGCGGGCCGCTTCGGGGAGAGAAAGTAGTTCTGGAAGATGTATTATCGGTAGTGGCCCAAATTGACTGGTGGCAAATCATTANNGCCACAGGCGTAAAAATGATCGCTTCGCTAGATTCTTCGCCTCTGGCTCAGAATGACAAATCACCTCATCAGTCAAAATTTACCACTACCGTATTATCATAAAAACACAAAACGCCCCAGGCTATCACCTGGAGCGTTTTACCTGGGGCATGATGGCCCGGTTATTCAATTTGAGTGGCGAGGGTGGGACTTGAACCCACAACCCACGGCTTATGAGTCCGTTGCTCTGCCATTGAGCTACCTCGCCAAGATGTATATCCCTTGGTTGAGCGGCGGTAATATTACTATGCTCTACTTTTTTTGTCAACAAAATCACAAAATTATTTAACCGGCGTAACAGCATCTTGATCTCGCTAAATCACGATAACTTTCTTGACTTTCGATCCCGTTTTGTGCTATCCTGTTGGAAGTTTGTCCAAAAATTTATTATGGTCTATGGGATAGTATGATTCAAAGAGAACGAATAGCTGATAATGTTTTTGCTTTTCAGAGTGATGTTTATGCTCAAGTCACGGCTGGTGTGGTTGCCGGCCCCGATTGGGCGGTAGCGATTGATACGCTGGCATTCCCGGAAGAAACACTGGCAATCCGCGATTTCATCGAGCAAGAATTGAAAGTACCGGTTCGGTATGTAATTAACACGCATTACCATGCCGATCATGCCTGGGGAACATGTTTTTTCCCTGGAGCATTAGTAATTTCGCATACGCTTTGCCGGGAGCTATTGGAGAAAAAAGGCATCCCTTCCCTTGAAGAAGCGCGCACGCATAATACCTCCTTGCGTCAAACTCAAATCGTTTTACCCCATCTGACTTTTAGCGAAGGAACTTTAAATCTCAAAGTTGGGAAAAAGAACCTAGCTCTGTTACCTTTATTGGGACATACACGCGATGCCATTGGGGTTTTTGTCGAAGAAGACCGAATTCTATTTTCTGGTGATGTGTTTATGCCCCTGCCGTATATTGTGGATGGAGATATAGACCTGATGGTTGATTCTCTCAAGATGATCGGGAAAATGAGCCTTGAAAATATTGTTCAGGGACACGGCGATGTGGTTTTACGCGGCGAAATTGAAATGGCGATCGAAGATCATTTGCAATATCTCTCTACCATACGCAAACATGTTCGCCGCGCTTCTCGCCGTAAATACCCCAGGGATTTGCTAGAAACGCTCGATATAGAATCTTGTGGGAAGAGTAGAGTGCTCTTGGGCGGTTTGGCTGAAGAACTTCATCAGCGAAATTTGATAAGTCTTTATACACAATTGTATGGCGAAATCCCCGCAGCTTCCGAAACGGACGATGACGAATTTGATTGGTAGTGGACCAAAAGAGCTTGTCGTAGAATCAGACACCCCCTGAACATTCGAGGGGGTGTCTGATTCTACGCAGGTTTCTGGATATCGGGATTGTTGGAATGCTTAGCTGCGGCTTTTTTGGCGCGTAAGCCAATCAAACGCTCAGTCCCGTTCATCAAACGGCTGATATTTGGACGCAAGGCCCATGCCAATAAGCTAGTTGCCAAAATGCCGTAAACAACATATTCCCAGGGAAGTTTTCCAAGCCCGGCNNACGATCCACACCATATCTGGAGTCAACCACTTGGCTAACCAAACACAAACTGCACTTTTGAACAGATCTAAAATTGAGGTTGCAAAACCTGCCCAAAAGCCTGCTGCCCGCATGGCATTGGTTCCCCCGGTTCGACCACTTTGTATTTTCCGGACATCCTGTCCAGTCCTAAGTTTAACGATAATCAGCCCAAATGGAATCGAGCCAATTAAATAAGATAGGATTAATACAAGCACTCCAATCCCGATTTGCATTTATCTATACCTCCGGGTTTCTAAAGCTCTCATGGGAATAAACTCGCTGGATAAAACACACGAAACCTCGCAAAGTTGCTGCGAATGAGAATTTAATGTACCCACCAGGCCAATGCCCAAAATAGGATTAAAATCAATCCGGCTTCGCTCAGCATGGATTTCAGATGTTTTTGGTTTGCCAAATTACTTAAAAAACTGGTTAAAGCGTAAGCTGGCCCCATCAAAAATAATCCAAAAGCAATGGGGGAAAGCGGCAAATAATGTGCCACGCTTGTAAATTCGGCCATAATCACGGTACAAACCCCAATGGCGGGCAGAAACCATTGTCCTCTCAATCGTAAATTCAAAGTTCGCAGGCTGATTAAGGCTGTTGTCAGGGTGAGCGCGGGGACAATCAAATATAGTCTTACCTGCATTGCCCGTAGGATCACGGCTAAAAGAAAAAATAACGAGAAGGCAATCGCTGTCAGGCCTATGGATGCAATGGAATAATAGGCATCGTCAGGATCAATCACGATATACTCACTGGCTAATACCAAAATGAGCACGCTGCCACCCAAAAGAATCCCTAACCACCAGTATAACCCCAACGCCTTTTGATACAAAGGGATTCCGATCACCCAGGCGGTCAGCGCGGGAATCAGCCAGTGTTGGAAAATGGGCTGATTTTTTGCGGAGGGATGCTCGCGCAGCAGCCAATTTGTTCCTGAAACGGCTAAAGCGGTAACCAGCACGGATACAAACGTTTGCACGTTTATTTGAATTTCAATATAAAAACCGGGCAATTGCGTTGCCAATTGGCGCGCAGGAATGCTGATTAAGCCGGTTAGGGTGTAAGCCAGCAAAATCGTCGCTGATAGCACACTGATGCGGTCTAGGTTGGGTAAAGAACGGATGGTGTTAGTCACAATCTGCATTTTACCCTCACATCAAGCCGAATGCAAAGAAAGGTTCCCAGACAAACGAGTGTTGATAAACCCTTCTGAGTGTGGAAAATCTCAGCAAAGGCAGGAAGCCCACGGGAAAAAGTAGATCAATCCTGAAAATTGTGCTAGACTCAAGCCGGGTTCATTCTAATTAATGAAAATTTGTTACTATTTGTATATTGACCTTTACAAGCAATATGCAAAGCAAGTCAGGGTAAATTATGCGCATTGGAATGCTGGCTGACACTTATAAACCTTACATTAGCGGGGTCACAAATGTTATTGATCTCACAAAGCGCTATCTCGAATCCATCGGTCACCAGGTGTTTGTTTTTACATTTGGCGATGAAGATTATCAGGATGATGAACCGAATGTCATTCGCTCTCCGGGGTTGCCACTGGTTGATTCGGGATACTACTTCAACGTGCGGTACGGCCAGCGCGCGCGCAATTTGTTGCGCACGATGGATATTGTGCATGTGCATCACCCCTTTTTGAGTGGGCGTTTAGCCACCTGGTATTGCAAACCGCGCGGCATCCCCATTGTTTTTACCAATCACACCCGTTATGATTTATACGCCCAGGCTTACTTCCCGGTTTTGCCCGATGGCATTGGGGACGCCTTTATGAAAGCCTTCATTCCGGGATTTTGCGCCTCGATGGATATGGTTGTCGCGCCATCTATGGGACTCAAAAAAGTTCTGGAACGTGCGGGTGTTACGAACCATATTGAGGTTATCCCCAATGGAGTTAATCTCTCCGCGTTTCGCGGTGTAGTTCATCCAATTCCCAAAGCCGAGCTGGGTTTCACCGATGAAGATGTTGTTCTGGCTTTTTCGGGACGTCTGGCTCCCGAGAAGAATCTTCCTTTTTTGCTGCGAGCATTTAACGGTGCCTGCCAGGCCTTTGAAAATCTGGGTCTATTGATTATCGGAGATGGCCCGGAGCGCGGAAATCTGGAAGATCGCGTGCGGCACATGGGCATTGAAGATCGAGTGAAGTTTACCGGTCGGATCGATTACAAAGATATGCCCAACTATTTGGTTTCAGCCGATGCCTTTGTCACCGCTTCCGTTACCGAAGTACACCCTCTCTCGGTCATCGAAGCCATGGGGGCCGGCCTGCCAGTCTTGGGGATCGAATCCCCTGGGGTCGGCGACACCGTGAATGATGGTGAAGATGGTTTTATCGTCCCCGAAGAAGACCTGGCTACCTTCACCGCCAAAATGGTGCGCCTCGCCACCGACACGGAATTACGCCAAACGATGAGCCAAAAAGCTCGCCAAACCTCGGAACTCTACGCCTACGAACGCACCGCACAATTGATGCTTGATCTCTACCAAAAAGTGGCTGCGGCACACTCAGGGCGTCGTCGCACGCTCAGAGCGCGTTGGATTCGCTTTTGGGATCAGTGGAAATAATGGCTTCTCACCGGCAATCCCTGGGGCGTTGGGGTGAAACCCTGGCCGAAGATTACCTCTCCCGAAAAGGTTACAGCCTGCTCGAACGCAATTTTCGCTCACCCTTTGGCGAGATCGATCTCATCGTTCAAAAAATGCAAACCCTGGTTTTTGTCGAAGTAAAAACCCGCGCCAGTGAAACCTATGGCCTGCCCGAAGCATCCATCACCGTGCGCAAGCGTCAGCATCTCATCCAGGCCGCGCAAGCCTATTTGCAGAGCCACCTTCAGCCCGACTTGGATTGGCGCATCGATGTTATCGCCATCCGGAAACCCGCCAATAATAATACCCAACCTGAAATCATCCATTTCGAAAATGCCATTACCTGACCAGCCCCGGCCTCTCGTTGTCATTCTCGGCCCCACCGCGGTTGGCAAGACCGAAACCGCGCTGCAACTGGCAGAGCGCCTCGATGGCGAAATCATCTCTGCGGATTCACGCCTTTTTTACCGCGGCATGGATATTGGCACAGCCAAACCCTCCGCTCAGGAACTCGCCCGCGTGCCCCATCACTTGGTAGATGTAGCCGACCCCGATGAAATCTGGAGCCTGGCGATGTTTCAACAGGCCGCCCACGCTGCCATCGCCGAAATCCAGAGTCGCGGGCGGCTGCCGTTTCTCGTGGGGGGCACGGGGCAATACATCCGGGCCGTCACCGAGGAGTGGGAAATCCCGGGGGCCGCGCCTAACCACCCATTAAGGGAAGCACTCGAAAACTGGGCTGTGCAGGTCGGCCCCGCTGGTTTGCATGATCGCCTCGCAATATTGGATCTCGAGGCTNNCATCCGGGCTTTGGAGGTGATCCTGCAAACCGGAGAAAAATTCTCATCCCAAAAATCCCGCGGAATTTCGCGTTATCGGCTGCTGCAACTGGGGCTGAACCGCCCGCGTCCCGAACTTTATGCCCGCATTGATGCCCGCATTCAGGGCATGTTGGATGCGGGTTTTGTCGCCGAAGTCCAGGCTTTGCTAGCTGCCGGTTATGGCCCGGAATTACCTTCGCTTTCGGCGATTGGCTATC
>DOTA01000512.1 GCA_003513015.1 Chloroflexota bacterium | reverse complement strand
ACCCACACTCCGGTCCCGGCGGGCAACGATGAGTTCCCGCTGTGGTTGATCGACAAATATTTCTCGAATCTGTGGCCCGAGTTGGGTTTGGATCGCGAGCAGTTTGTCAATCTGGCCCGGCATCAGGTTTCTTGGGGTGAAACCTTCAGTATGCCGCTGTTGGCCTTCCGTTTTGCTGCGCAGCGCAACGGCGTATCGGAATTGCATGGTCAGGTAGCCCGCAAAATGTGGAATTTCCTTTGGCCGGAGAGCAAGGTTGAGGATGTGCCGATTTCCTATGTTACCAACGGAGTTCATACCGGAACCTGGATGGCGCGCCGCTTGCGTCATTTGCTCAACCGTTACCTGGGCCGCGACTGGATCGAGCATGTCGATGATCCTGAAATCTGGGAGAGCATCGAGAACGTGCCCGATGCCGAGTTTTGGGCGGTGCGGCGGCATCTCAAGCGCAAACTGGTGGCCTATATGCGCGACCGTGCCCGCAAACAGTGGTTGAACACCCAGGTGCATCCTGTTCAGGTGGTGGCGGCTGGCACTTTGCTCGATCCTTATGCCCTCACCATCGGCTTTGCCCGCCGCTTTGCCNNGACGATCGGCTTTGCCCGCCGCTTTGCCACGTATAAACGCGCCAACCTGATCCTCAGCGATCTGGATCGGCTGCTCAATATTCTCAACCGCCCCAACATGCCCGTGCAGATTGTTTTTGCCGGGAAAGCGCATCCCGCCGATGAGCCGGGTAAGCTGCTCATCCAGGAAGTTTACCGGGCCGTGAAGAAGGCCGAAAATGGTGGCCGCCTGGTTTTCTTGGAAGATTATGATATGAATCTGGCGCGCTACCTGGTTCAGGGTGTGGATGTGTGGTTGAACACCCCGCGCCGCCCCAATGAGGCCTCCGGAACCTCGGGTGAGAAAGCCGCCCTGAATGGCGTGCTGAACTTCTCGATTTTGGATGGCTGGTGGCGTGAAGGCTATAATGGCCGCAATGGCTGGGCCATCGGCGACGATGTAGATTATGCCGACCCGCAAGAGCAAGATCGGAAAGATGCCGCCAGCCTGTACGATACTCTGGAAAACGAAATTATCCCGCTCTATTACGCCGAACGCTCGGCCGATAACTTGCCCGGTGAGTGGATTGCCCGCGTGAAGGAATCCATGCGCACGGTAGCTCCGCAATTCAGCATGCGTCGCATGGTCAAAGAGTACACCGAGCGTCTGTATCTCACCGCCATGGATGATTAGCGCCGAAGAGTAGTTGCTTATGGTTTTAGAAATTTCAGTTGGGAGATTGATCCACCGATCAATCTCCCAACTTTTTTTGGGATACCTACAAGTTCACTTCAAGACCAGTGGCAGGTAGATGAAGGTGAGCGTGCCTGGGGGCCAGTATTCGTCCGCACCAATATCAGGGAGTAGGTAGGGGCGGGGGTGGAAATCGATATCGGTTGTCACGCCGGCGTCGATGCCGGCATCGATGGCTGCGCTGTTCTCACCGATGTGATAATTGCCCGCCAGGTAGTCCACGAAGTCGGGATCATCCCAATAATCATTGTTGTGGTTGATCGTGCCGCCGCCCGTCCAGTCGGTGCCGTTGGCCCAAATTCCGCTGCCCCACAGCGTGGATTCGAGGGTGGCAATACCATCTATCTGGATCCCGACGGTTTGGCTGACGATGATGGTGTTGGTCAGGGTAATGGTACCGTCGCCATCTACCCAAATCCCGGTTCCATCTCCACCAGTGTTGCTGGCAATGGTGTTGTGCAGCAGATGAGCTGTGGATGTTCCAACCATTATTCCACTTGGCAGAGAATCTGCCTGGTTATCAACGATGATGTTGTTGATCAGGGTGTATTCGCCATAGGCCATCTGTACGCCAGCGCCCCACCCGGCAGTGTTCTCAGAGATGGTATTTCCCTTGAGTGTGGTTTTGTCACATTCCCAAAGAAATATTCCGCCAGCTCCGGAAGTAGCTGAGTTTGCCGTAATTGTATTGCCTTCAATCGAGATATTACAAGCTGCCAGGCCGCCAGCTTGCCCTGCTGTATTGTGAGAAATTAAGTTGCCATTGAGTAGACCCGTACAGCCAACATCGAGGCCACCGGCATAAGGAGCTGAGTTGTACGAAAAAGTGTTCCCATTGATTCTGACATTTTCGCTGGTGAGGCAATCTAACCCGCCGGCTTGGGAGGCGGCCATATTTGAGAGGATACGATTGCCAAACAGTTGGATGTTATCGCTGGCCCAGATGAATACACCGCCACCGCTTTCAGCAGTATTAGAAATGATCGTATTGTGGCTAAGTGTGGCGGCACTCGAATCCAGGAACAAACCGCCTCCACCACCACCTTGACCAGCATCGTCGGCTATGTTTTCCGAGATGGTGTTTCTATCCAATGTTGCAGGGCTGTTCGCCAAAAAGAGTCCGCCGCCGCTACCATCTGCAATATTGGCAGAAATGGTGTTATCTTCGANNAGGCTCGAGAACATTGGCATCGCCGCCCGTGATCTGCAACCCTTCGATGGTTGGGCTAACATTACCCTCGATGTAGATGACGCGGCCTAAACCCTTGGCGTCCAGCGTAGTTGGGTTAGCCACCGGGTCAGGTGGTTCAGTGAAGGCGGTGGTGTAGCCGCCTCGGATCGTCACGCTTTTATTAATATATACCACCTGTGCCAGATCACTGTAGTTATTGACATCATCATACGTGCCCGCCGCAACTTTGATCACATCGCCATCCGCGGCCGCGTCCACGGCATCTTGAATCACGCTGTAGTCACATCCGGTGGAACAGACGGTGAAGCTGGCGGCGTGCGCCTCCGGGATGCCGAACCCCGCAAGGGTCAGCAGCCAAACCGCGGCTAAGGTCAGCCCAAGACCAACCGTTAAAAAAAGTAGAGATTTGTTTTTCATCAGCATCCTCCTAATGAATATTGAATTAGGGAATGATTTGCTCTCAAGCGCTAACCATCCCTTTGATTGTGGTTACTAACTCTGACCATCATAAACTTTTATCACTCATTCTGGCCGTAGCGTTCTAAATTGCTCATCAGTACGCTGTAGATAAAACCATCATTGAATCCCATGAAAACATCTTCGGGCGTCTGGCTCATTAATGTCCGCGATTCGAGGAACACGTAGATCAAGTAATCATCCTGGAGAATAAAAGCATTTAGAGAGGCGTGCCCATACTGATTGATATACCCATAGATAATAGATTGATCCGGGTATTTAAAAGCTGATTCCAAGATGACTGCGTCAGGGAAATTTTCCTGGAGTGTATCCAGATCAAAAGCGGGTCTAACATACACACAATTGGAGAAGGCAACCAGAGAAGCATCGGCATTGGATCTGTCTTGAAATTCCCGGCAGACATATTCTCGCTGGCCATCTACCTGGTCTCCGAGCATTGCCCAGGTTCCATCGAAAGGGTCTCCCCACATGTCGGCGGCACCCTGGTAAAGTTCGTTGGCCTGCGCCTCGGTGACCAACCAATCTGCAACCCGGTTGTAAAGGATCTGCTGATTCCCCGCCATGGGGGTGGGTTCCGGGGGTTTTCCACCAGATTTAACCTTTTCCAACATGATCTCGAGCACGGCGTTGAGCACGCTATCCGCATTGCCCGGATAGAACGCTTCCAGGGTGGTCGTGGTATCTTCAGGGAAAAATATTTCGGTACTGATCAAAAAGCTTTCGGTTTCATACACCATAAAATAATCGTACTCGGAATCATTTACTCTCCCCGAGAGGATGATGTTGTCATATTCACTGAGCAGATCAGCCGGAGAAATCAAGTTGCCCCCTTCGGGCGGNNCCCAACTGTCGGTTTGGTAATTGCATGTGGCCCCCAAAATTTCAACGGGATAACCGGGAGCCCCCGGCAGCATATAGCGGGGTACGAGCACGGGTGATTCCCCGATCGGGGCGGGCGTTGGAGTAGATTTTTCCGCTGTTCTAAGAGTAACCATAAAGGCACCCAATTGATTCTCCTCGGGGGGGGATTGCGGTGTGGAACTTGATGCCGGTGTAATTATAGGTAAAGACTTCTCTTCAGGTGCGGGTGGTAGTGAAGCCGTATGTGTAGGGGTTCGTGTTGGTGTGGATCGGAGGGTATTCGTGATATCTGGCTTGAAGGTGCTGGTTGGTTTAGCAGCTTCGGTTTGGGCAATCGCGGTTTCAATTTGGGCTTTCGAAGGACTACATCCAAAGAGCAAACCTGCAAAGATCAAAATAAGAAGTAACATTTTTCGGTTCATATTTGCTCTCCAAGGTAAATTTAGGGCAGGAATAACCCTGCCCTAAATTGCTGTACTCAATGTTGTTTATTCTCCTGCTGCTTCAAGTTTGAAGTCGATGCCGGTGACATCTTCATTTTCTCCGAGGATAATATTTGAGGGATAAGTTTGTCCGATCCAATTTCCACCTGGATCTTCGACCTCATAGACGTTGATGACGTACTCGCCAGCCAATAACCCGACAATCGTGTAGGTATTGTATTCCCCGACCGTGGTCCACCGGCAAATGTCCGAATAATCGACCAGGCAGGCTGCCACATCGATCCGCTCAGGGATGTGATCCCCATTTATGCCGGTAACTGTTCCTGAGATGGTGCTGTCTTGTGCCAAGGTGAAATCGATGCCATATGTATCAACACCACCAGTAACAGTTACAGGATTCAGCGGGTATTCATCTCCCGTCCACCCGTTTTGAGGATTGATGAAAACGCGATAGGTGCCTGCTGGTAACCCGAGGATACGGTATGAGCCACTTGCATCCGTCTGTGCCCAACTGACGAAGAAATCTCCGGCGTAGTCGTTGGCTACTATCCAAATCCCTTCGATCCCATTTCCATCGCCATCTTTGACTGTACCAGTGATTGCCCCGCCCAACTCAAGAGTGAAGTCAATATCGAAAGTTTCTGCGCCAGCCGTTACTGATACCGGGGTATACGCATCCCAATCTTGGGTATTATCGTAAACTTCACCGATCCAATATACTTCTGGATATTGATAGGCATGGACCCGGTAGTTTCCAGCGGGAAGCCCGGTGATCTCATAGGTGCCATCGCTTTGTACAGATGTCCACCCGCAAAAACTGTCGTCTGCGAAGCAAGCAGAAACATCGATGTTATCTCCGATCAGTCCCCCGCCGCCGGCTGTAACCATCCCTGAGATGGAGCCTCCTGCCGCCAGTTGAAAGTCATATCCCGTCAAATCCGGGTTGTCGGCATCGATTGTGACACCGGTTATGACCTGTTCACTGTAAGGATGTGGTTCACAGAAATCCTGCCCGGCGACGATGTCATAAGTGCCGAATGGCAAGCCCATGATCGAATAGTAGCCATTTTCGTCTGTGCAAACACCATAACCGCCATCCATGATGTCAACGCCGATATTGGCTAACGGATTGTCATCAGAATCGGTGACTACCCCCGAGATCGATCCACCCGGTTCTAGGGTGAAATCAATGCCAGTTGCGCCGACTGAGACCAGAGTCGCTTGATCCCACCAAATGGTCTCTTGATAGAGTTCATTACTCCAGCCTGATTGGCCCCAAACGAAGACGCGGTAGGTCTTATCAGGTAGAAGTCCAGTGATGGTGTATTCTCCATACTCGTTGGTGTCAGTGCCGTTGCAGAAAGTATCGTCCATGCTGCAGGCATCTACATGCACACCTGCAATCACAGATNNTGCTTCATAGACGTGACCCGAGATAAAACCACCCATCTCCAGAGTGAAATCGATCCCGGAGGTATCATCGCCAACTGAAACGGATACTCGATCAGCCTCCCCATCCTGCGGGTCAACATCGTAGGCCTGCCCGATCCAATCTTGTTCGACCCAAACCTGGACCCAATATTCTCCGGGGGGTAGTAAGATGGCGTAGTAACCTTCATCATTTGTTTCTGCGCTGGCACAATACGATTGAGTGTCGTATTCACAGGCATCCACCCAAAGCCCAGGTAGGGGATCTCCGAATTCAGAAATCACTCTTCCGGAGATACTCCCGCCTTCCATTTCAAGAAGGATATTAAAATCCACCATCACATGCCAATCAATGAAATCCCGGCGTCCATCGCCATCGTAATCAGCCCCATCGGTGAAAGGATACTTCACGTTTTCTGCAAAGTGAACCTGATAATTTCCTTCAGCTAACATCCCCAGGTCATATTCCCAATCCACCACCCAGAGCGTATTAGACCCATTGACGCAAGGAACCTCATCTTCGTTGGGCACAGGGATGGGTTTACTCCAGTGTTGCCACGATTCTTTGCGGGTAGAAACGATTGGATCGCCATCAACTTCGAGATTTACGATATCAGCAATTGTCCATGCGCTACTTAACAACCTCGAACACGATCTGAAGCTCGTTCGAATGACTACATTCTCGTCAGTTGGAACAATAATATCGACCGAGCCATCCGGTGGATCAATATCCACTGGCCAAATTTCAAAATTTTCATTCTGATTTGGAGATGCAAAAGCAACCGATGAAAGAAAACTGATACTCAGAACTAAGATTGTAATTATCCATAACTTCTTGGGAGACATCATATTCCTCCTTTGGAAATTTTCATTGTCTCATTTTTCGAATTAAGATTCACAGATGTTTTGGTAAGTTTATGATTCAAATTCCTTCGATAGTTTCATCCTTTCAGAAAAGCTAATCCATTGTCCTAACTTTCATCTTTTACATCCGTTTGCCTCTCAAGATACATTAACAAATCTTTCAAGGTAGCAAAGCCTCTCCGTTCTCGCGAGAAGGGATTCTCGAGCGAGATGCGCCAGACCTGTTTTCCATTGGTATCCTCAAGCCATAGGCGCAGTAAATAGGAACGGTATTTCTTTTTTCGATCCATATTTTTTACAGTGCTTACCTACTTTTGTCCCAGCGTAACAAACCACGGTAAAGAAAATGTAAATCCACTGTAATTCCGCTGTAATTTCACTGTAAAACCGATCAGTTTTTGGTGTGGTAGTTGTTTTTCAAGTTATTTTCGGGTATTCTTTTTATGTGGTTGGATTGTTAGTGAAATGAAAAGGTGATGGGCAATTTGGAAATCTCCCTTTTGGGAACTTTGGCGATTGCTGAAAACGGAAAACCAATCGAGGTCGTTTCAAATTACGCACGCGCTTTACTAATTTTTTTGGTGATCGAGAAACAGCATCCCCACCGCCGGGAAGCGCTGGCAGAGCTGTTTTGGCCGGAAAAGCCAGAGGGCGCAGCCCGGAACAGCCTGAAACAGGCGCTTTCTAATTTACGCAAAGCCCTTGGGGACCGTGAAAATTCAGACCCATTTCTCTTGGTTTCACGCGATGAGATCCAATTCAATCAAAGCAGCCAGTATTGGGTGGATGCGCTGGCCTGCACNNGCTGCCAGTGAATATTGCCGTCAATTGACCGATCTCGAACCCTGGAATGAAGAAAACCATCGCAATTTGATACGCCTGTTGGCTCTCAGCGGCATGCGCAGCGCGGCCTTACGCCAATACCAAATTTGTTCTGATAGCCTGGAAAAAGAACTGGGGGTCGAGCCTTCGAATGCCACGGTAGCCTTGTATGAAGAGATCAGAACCTGGGAACCTGACACCTTTTTGGATCATGCTTCAACCCCAACGTCGGTCGAAAGCACAAATCAAGCCTTCCTTCCTGCCGCAGATGATCAGTCCCACCCACCCTTGCCCGCGCGAAAATTGTCAAAGCGAAGCGTAGTTACTCTGGTTGTCGCAAGTATTATTTTGGGAATTGGCTCGATTTCGTGGTTGACCACCCCAAAGGAGGCCAACTCCCAAACCTCTCGGGCACAAATAACAGATTCCTCTTCGCCTTTGGCGATCCGTGACGAGACGGAAACATTGGAAATAAATCCGACCCAACAGGTTGCACAAAATCCAGCCGAGGATTCACAGCCTGTAGAGATGGGTGATCCCGATATAACGGAGGAGACCACCCCCATAGCATCTAACTCGGCCATTTCAGAACCCGAAATCAAGGCCCTGCTCGCCATCTACAACCAGACGGACGGCCCCAATTGGAAAAACGCTACCGGTTGGCTCTCCGAGCGTTCGCCCTGTGAGTGGCACGGTGTCACCTGCCGTGGAGAGAAGATCGTCGAGTTGGATTTGTCCCACAATCAATTGAGTGGCAACATCCCCGCAGAAATTGGCATATTGGAAGATTTGGAACGGCTCAATTTGAGCAATAATCATTTGCTGGGCAATCTTCCACCTGAACTAGGTGACCTATCAAACCTTGAGCATCTCATTTTGTCTGGCAACAGGGAATTGAACGGGCCTATTCCCCCTGAATTGGGGAACTTATCTCATTTAGTAGAAATGGAGCTTGCTCACTGGGAAAATGGCGGGAGTTTGATCAGCGGAGCGATACCCCCAGAATTCGGCCAATTATCGGAATTAAAATTTCTAAGGATCGGCACCAGCTTGCTAGAAGGGCCTCTGCCGCGAGAATTATTCGGATTGACCAATCTAACCACGCTTGACCTGCCCAACAATCGGCTTAGCGGCCCCATTCCGCCGGAAATTGGAAACTTAATCAATCTTGATTTCTTGGACCTGGGAGGAAATGACTTTAGTGGCCCCCTGCCATCTGAGTTGGGAAATTTAACCATGCTATATTACTTTTCTGTTGGCGACAGTCTAGTCTCCGGGGAAATTCCCCCTGAGTTGGGCAATCTGGTCAGGTTAAAATATCTCGTGCTCGACAACACAGAATTATTTGGCCCCCTGCCATTAACGTTGCTGAATTTAAACCTGCGCGAATTGAGCTACTTTGGCACAAAACTGTGCGAACCAGATGATGAAGCATTTCAAGCCTGGCTCGAAACTATCAGAGACTTACAAGGCACAAATATCAGGTGTGCTACTATGGATGGGTGAATGAAATGGATGTGTGAAATCCATTGGCGGGCACACCTTTGATTTCAGGTGGTTAAGGGGNNGGGGATTTGATCCACCGCAAACCATTGAGGGATCATTTCATCGCTTTCAGTGGGGATGCCATCCCAGCGGCGCGCGGTGTAAACAGAAACGCGCTGGCTCCACGCGGGTTTGTGGGGGAAGTAAAATTCTAAAAGCGCGGCATATTTCAGATCAGCGGGGGTAACGGTAACACTCGTTTCTTCGGTTAATTCCCGCAGGGCGGCCTC
>DOTA01000054.1 GCA_003513015.1 Chloroflexota bacterium | reverse complement strand
GTGGGCGATGCAGTGGCTGTAGGCCAAAATCAGGGAGGGACCATCGTAGGCATCCGCTTCCATGAAGGCTCGCAGGGTTTGAATATCGCTGGAACCCATCGCTACCTGTGCCACGTAAACATAGCCGTAAGACATGGCAATCATGCCCAAATCCTTGCGGGGCATATCCTTACCCTGGGCGGCAAACTTGGCAACCGCGGCGCGCGGGGTAGCTTTGGAGGATTGTCCACCTGTATTGGAATAAACCTGGGTATCCATCACCAGCACGTTGACATTGCGCCCGGAGGCCAAAACGTGATCCAGGCCGCCGTAACCAATATCNNGCTCTGCGATCGGGATTACCGGCCAATTTGCTCTTGAGCACTTCTACGCGTTCACGTTGAGCTTTGACGCCCGCTTCATCCGACATATCGGCGTTGAGCAGTTCATCGGTCAGTTCGCTGCCCAGGGTGGCGCTCAGTTGTTTGACTAACTCGTGCGCGTATTCGGTTTGCTTATCCACAGTCAGGCGCATACCCATCCCGAATTCGGCATTGTCCTCAAATAGGGAGTTATTCCAGACTGGGCCACGGCCATCACTGTTGACCGCGTAAGGGGTTGTCGGCAGGTTGCCGCCATAGATGCTGGAGCAGCCAGTGGCGTTGGCGATAATCATGCGGTCGCCGAAAAGTTGGCTGGCCAATTTGACGTAGGGGGTTTCACCGCAACCGGCGCAGGCTCCGGAGAACTCGAAGAGCGGTCGCAGCAACTGGGAATTTTTGATGGTCCCCAGTTTCATAGCGGTGCGATCCACCTCGGGCAGGTTCAGGAAGAATTCCCAGTTGGCGCTTTCGCTTTCGCGCAGGGGTGGCTGGGCGGCCATGTTGATGGCTTTGCGGCCCACCTGCGATTTATCCTTGGCAGGGCAAACTTCTACGCAGAGTTGGCAGCCGGTGCAATCTTCGGGCGCAACCTGGATGGTGAAGAGGGTATCGGGGAATTCGCGGTATTTGGCGGTGGTCGATTTGAAGGTTTCGGGAGCACCCTCTAAAAGGGCGGGCTCATACACTTTTTGGCGAATCACTGCGTGGGGGCAGACAAAAGCACATTTGCCACATTGAATACAAAGGTCCGCCTCCCACACTGGAATTTCAAGGCTGATATTCCGTTTTTCCCATTGCGTTGTCGCGGTGGGGTAGGAACCATCCACAGGGAAAGCACTTACGGGCAGGCTATCCCCTTCACCTTCGATGATCGTGCCCAAAACTTCGCGCACAAACTCAGGGGCAGCGGCAGGCACCGGGGTGCGGCGAGACAACTCGCTGGTAACTTCCGCAGGAACTTCCACCTGGTACATGTGGGCTAACGCCATATCGACGGCCGCATAGTTTTTCTGCACCACGGCCTCGCCGCGCTTGCTATAGGTTTTCTTGATGGCGGTCTTGATGGCGGCAATTGCTTCATCTTTGGGCAGCACGTTGCTGATCGCAAAGAAGCAGGTCTGCATGATGGTGTTGATGCGGTTGCCCATGCCCGCTTTTTCGGCCACATCGTAAGCATTGATTACATAGAATTTGAGATTCTTTTCAATGATGCGTCGTTGCATCTGCTTGGGCAGGTGATCCCAAACTTCTTCTGGCCCGTAAATGCTGTTGAGCAGAAAGGTCGCGCCATTCATGGCAAATTTGAGCATTTCGATTTGCTCAACGAAGGTGAACTGGTGGCAGGCGATGAAGTTGGCCTTTTCAACCAGATACGGGGCCTCGATGGGGGTCGGGCCAAAACGCAGGTGGGAGACAGTTTTTGCGCCGGATTTTTTGGAGTCGTACACAAAATAGCCCTGGGCGTAGTTTTCGGTTTCCTCACCGATGATCTTAATGGAATTTTTGTTGGCTCCCACGGTTCCATCGGCACCCAGCCCGAAGAACAACGCCCGAATGGTGTTCTCACCCTCAATGGAAAATTCGGGATCGTAGTCGATGCTGTTATTCGTGACATCGTCGTTGATGCCCACCATGAAGTGATTTTTGGGCTTGGCTTTGCTCAACTCATCGAAGATGCTCTTGACCATGGCTGGGGTAAATTCCTTGGAGGAGAGGCCGTAGCGCCCGCCGACCACGCGAGGTGTGACATCAAAGGGGGCGAGGCCCTCAGTCAAACCTTCATTGATGGAGGTGATCACATCTTGGTAGAGCGGTTCGCCGGAGGCCCCGGGTTCTTTGGTACGGTCGAGCACGGCGATAACTTTGGTGGTAGCAGGCAGGGCTGCCATCAGGTGTTTGACGGAGAAAGGCCGGAACAGGCGAACTTTCACGACGCCGACTTTTTCACCGTTGATGTTGAGAGCCTTGGCAGTTTCGCCAGCCGTCACGCCGCCAGCGCCTAAAATGACAATCACGCGTTCGGCATCCGGAGCGCCGACATACTCAAAGAGTTTGTATTCGCGCCCGGTCATCTTGGCGAACTGATCCATCTTGTCCTGCACGATTTCGGCGCAGGCATTATAGAAGGGGTTTACGCTCTCGCGGGCCTGGAAATACACATCGGGGTTTTGGGCGGTGCCGCGCAATACCGGATGATCCGGCGACATCCCTCGGGCACGGTGGGCGCGCACCATCTCCATATCCATCATCTCGCCCAGGTCTTCATCGGTCAGCATTTCGATTTTGTTGACCTCGTGCGAAACGCGGAAACCTTCGAAGAAGTGCAAGAATGGTACGCGCGAAGCCAGGCTGGCCGCCTGTGAGATCAGCGCGAAATCGTGGGCTTCCTGCACCGAACCGGAACTGAGCATCGCCCAGCCCGTCGAGCGGGCCGCCATCACATCCGAGTGATCGCCAAAAATTGAAAGCGCCTGGGCAGCGAGCGAACGCGCCGAAACGTGGAACACGGTTGGGGTCAGTTCGCCTGCAATTTTGTACATATTGGGGATCATCAGCAACAAACCCTGGGAAGCCGTAAAAGTGGTTGTTAGCGAACCGGTTTGCAACGCGCCATGCACAGCTCCTGCCGCGCCGCCTTCGGCTTGCATTTCCACCACCAGGGGCACGGTGCCCCAAATATTGGTATCTCCCTGGGCTGAATAGGCATCTGCTAATTCGCCCATACCGGAAGATGGGGTAATTGGGTAAATCGCGATCACCTCATTGATGCGGTGGGCAACCGAAGCAACGGCCTCGGTACCATCAATTGTTTTAATAGGTCTTGTCATTTGTTTTTCTCCGATCATAAAATCACGCACCAAAGGAGGGTGACGCGCTTAATATAGGTCTGTCAATTCCAACAAATAAGTTTAGCCTTTAAAGCTCTGAATTGAAAGTTATTTATGACACAAAAAAGCCTGCGGCCTGTCATATTGTACAGACAAAACGAAAAATGTGTGTCTCCCCCTCCAAAAACAACGTAAAAATCAATAATTTAAACTAAACTCTGAACTTTTGTTCGGTATAATAAGTATAGTTTTTACCGTAATCCCATCAATCATAACCAATTTTCCATCTCCTGCAAATCCTATGACCTTCAAACTAAACGCTCCCTTCCAGCCTACCGGCGACCAGCCCGAAGCCATCCGCCAACTTGTGGACGGACTTGAAAAAGGCTATCGCCATCAAGTTTTGCTCGGCGCTACTGGTACGGGTAAAACCTTCTCCATGGCCTCGATTATCGAGAAAGTCCAGAAGCCCACGCTTGTGATGGCTCACAACAAAACCCTGGTAGCCCAACTCTACGCCGAATTCAAAGAATTTTTCCCTGATAACGCCGTGGCCTACTTCGTTTCGTACTACGATTACTACCAGCCC
>DOTA01000372.1 GCA_003513015.1 Chloroflexota bacterium | reverse complement strand
CAGCAAGGCCTCAAAGAAATAATCGGCGCTAACGGCATTCCCGCGAATTTGTTCCAAAATCTGATTCGCCAGGCTGACGCCCTGCTGCTGCACCAGCTCTTCCAGAGCCGGGTAGTGTGCCAGATAATCGAGTGACTCATCTACGGTGTTGACGGCGGCATCTTGCGCCAGTTGGCGACTGCGCTCGGCCTCCTCCCGCCCGCGGCTGACCCAACGATCTACTTCGGATTGGCCGCGTTGGGCCAGTTGATTGAAACGTTTTTGACCTGGTAGAATCACCCCAATTTTTTGGATCGGCCGGAAGAAGGGAGCCACGGCCCGGTTGACGAAACTCCCGCTGCGGTTGAGGGTGGTGAGACCTCTCTCAAGTTGCTCCTCGCCCTCAAAAAGCAGCCCGATTAACGCGTGCCGGAGATCGATCTCATTCTTCGGGGAAACGGTAGCGCGGACCTGGGGCGGGGGTAATTTTGCGGGTAGGGGATCAACTTCGGGCGGCTTTTGGGCCTCGTCTGCGGGCAACGGAGCAGCCTCGGGGGCCACACCATCCCAGGTGCGCATCCGTTCATCCAGGGCGTTCGATCCCAACAATAAGCCCCCTACCAACAGTCGCGTCAGCGAGCGCAGCAACCGAAAATCTTGCGGATTTTGTTCGTCACTCATGCTTGGATTGTACCACTTTCAAAACGCAAATGGCGACAACTGCTTTTCCATGTAAAATAGCTCAGAAACTGCTAGATTTCGCACAATCAAACTTTTTCAAGCAAATTTTAGCCCATGCCCGCCACCGTTCATCCCCTTGCGCCGCTCGAAAATTACGCCACCTACGGCGCGCGCTTCATGGATCTCGCCATTTGGGAGCCGTATGCGCGCCAAATTTGCCAGCGCCACCAGCTTTGTCCCTTTGACCCCCTCCGCGCCGGGCTGGCCGGAACCTACCCCACCTTCATCGTGGCTGAGCGTTGGGTGATCAAGTTTTTCGGGCAACTTTTCGGTGGCGCAGAATCCTTCCGAGCCGAGCAACAGGCCAACCATTTCATCGCCGCCAGCTCACAAATCCCCGCGCCGAAGCTGCTGGCCAGCGGCAGCCTGTTCGAACCGTCTGAGGGCTGGCACTGGCCTTATCTGATCTTCGAATTTGTGCCGGGGATCAGTATCGGCCAAATTTACGATCAAATTGATTGGGATGACAAACTGGCCCTGGCGCGCCAACTCGGAGAAATTACCCGGCATTTGCACCAAATCCCCCTCGAAGATACTCCGTTCCCCGGAGGCCAGGGCTGGGAAACTTACCTGAAATTTTTAGAGGGTCAGCGGTTAATTTGTGTTCCCAACCACCAAAAATGGAGCTCGCTCCCAGGGAATCTCATCGCCCAAATCGAAGATTATCTGCTCCCCCCGGAGGCTATCGTTGATCTCAGCCGCCCCCCCTCCCTGATTCACGCCGACATCACCCGCGATCACATTTTGGGGGAAATCACAGCGGGTCGCTGGCAAACCCGCGCGCTGATCGACTTCGGCGATGCCATGATGGGTGATATTTTCTACGAGTTAGCCGCCCTGCACCTGGATGTTTTTCAGCGCGACCGGCATTTGCTGCGCACCTTTCTGGATTCCTATGGGTTGAGCAAACCACAAAATAACGGTTTCAGCCACAAAGCGCTGAGCGTTGCACTGCTGCATCAATTCGATGTTTTTTCCGGCATACGGAACTGGATGGACGAAATCCCAGATTCTTTGGAGGCGTTGGCAATTCAGTTGTGGGGGTAAATCTAAAGCACCTACCCATTCTCGCGAGCCAGGCGTGCAATTTGGAGCGTGCAGTAACGCACCACGGCTTGTTTCTCAGGGGGCAGGGCGCTTTCTTCGATCTGGGCAATGCGCTCCACATCGTTCATGGCCCGGATGATGCTGACCGGTACTTCTATTTCCCCTTCGGTAAACGAACTCAGATATTCAATCGCGCCAATCAAAAAGTGGCGCATTTCGTCATCGGCGCGCGCCGTGCGGAAGAAGCCTGCCAGGGCCGGAGAAAGTTTGGCATCACGCGCCAATCCGGGGGGCGCATCTAAAGCCCGGGAGGTTGAGAAGGCATACAGTGAGGTGGCGAGTTCCGCAAAACTTTGCACCCACTGATAAATCGATTCGCCCATCACCTCCCAAATTGTGGCGCGCCAGTGTGCAATTTGCGTGGGCTGTGCCAATAATTTTTCAACATCCGCCCGCCAATCATCCGAAACCCGGCCGGAAATGGGTTGCAAGAGGGTATCCAGATCGGTGTTGAATAGGTTTTCCTGCAACAACACAGCCAGATCAGGCCGTAGCGTGGGCAGCAGGTGCGGAATGAAAACATCATTGACGAAGAAATCGTTTACGTCCACGCCGTGCCGCCGCAGAAGTTCCTGCTGGAAGAGCGGCAGATAATGGCACATAGCGTCGCTATCTTCGCGCAGGGCCACAAAAACCGAATTGCCCGCCGGGAAGGCGGTTTCGATGCGGTTGAGATACTCACCACGCCAATCTTGATAGAGGCGCAAGGTACTTAAAATTTCATAAACCGGCAGGGATGGCAAGAGACGTTCGGCAATCAGGCGGTCGCGCTCGGCTTCGGCAAAATTCGCACGCGCAAAGCGTTCTAAGGCGCGGAACAGGCCGGTGGTCAGTTGATTGATGCCCAGCACGACCGTCTGCGATTTGTTATGCGAAATGGCGCGCAGCAAACTCCCTTTTTTCGCCAAAGGGATAATCTCGGCGATATTTGCCAAAATCTGCTGCCCGCGATCCGTGCCCGTGCCTGATTTTCTTCGGGACGAGGGGCGATCCCGCAGTTCCGGCATCGAACGGCCAATGAAATATGAGATCACATGAATCCCAACGACATCTTCCTCGCGGCCATACAGAATATGGCGGAAATTATCGGTCAGCTCCGTTAGGAAAGCCTCCATCAGCGCTTCTTTGTTTCCGATGGTCAGGCGTTCCAGTTCCTGCAAACTGCGGCTTTGAGCGCCCAGGCGGCTCTCGGCAATGGTCTCAGCCGCGCGGATCAAATCTTCTCGGTGGCTGTGCTGGGCCTTGCGAATATGGTTTTGCAAACCGACAAAATCACGCGCCTTCAAAAAGCGCAGGTGCTCGGAGATATTGCTCTGATAGGTGCGCAAATCGCCGCCCAAGAAAACGCCCTGCAAGGGTGTCACAGCGTAGGCAGTGCTTTTGCGCGCCGCAGCCGGAAGATTCGCCACAAAACGACGGCGATCATCTTCGGTTTTGCCAAACGCGGGCTGACCTGCCACGCTCGAATAATAGCCCCCCTGGCGCTGCATCGGCTCACCACTGCCCAATTTGATGCGCACGGCATCCACAACGCCATGCTCGGCCAGCCACGAGTGCGTATCGTACTTGGCCTGACGATAGAGATAGGCCGCATTGGCCTGGCTGACCTGCTGGCTTAAATCGGAACCCGCGATGAAGACTTCAGAGATAATTTCTTTGAAACGCTCCTGCGGGGCCTGGGCAGTGTGCCGGCTTTGGGTGGCGTAGTCCCATACCCGGTTGAGATACGCGCGAATATTGCTCACAGCCTCAAGATCTTCAAATAACGGAATCAACCATACCGGAGGGAGTTCTGCCGGGGAAAGATCGCGGCGCATTTGTTCGGCCTGGTTACGCATCTTGCGATCGAGCGAAATCAAGGCTTCGGGCATCGATGATAAACTGATCTGCAATCCCAGGGTCATGCCGGGGTTGCCGTATTTGCCAGCAATGGTGTTAATCTCATAAATATTGTAGGCAGTGGTATCAATCGCAAAGGGATCACGCGCCGTAATCAAGCCCTGATTGATGCGTGGGGTCAGCACCATGCGCTGCAAAATATCTCGATACCCCAGCACTTCGCTGAGCAAAGGTTCCGCCATGCGATTGTCACGCAGCGCGGGGATCAGGGCATGCAATTGTTTTCGCAGGGCTTTGTTGAGCTTGAAGTAAAACTCCAGAGTTTCGCGGCGTTGGCCCCGCAATTCAATCATTTTGCGCTCGTAGCGGTCGTTGTGCTGCCAGAGGACGCGAGCCGGATCGCGGCGAAGATGCAGCNNTAAGTTCGGCAAAGTCTTCGCCCGCAATCAGCGTATCGAGATCCATCAAAATCTCATCTGCTTCTTGTTGCGAATTGATGGCAACATTCAGCCCGATATATTCCTTAAGCAATTCTTGAGACGCTCTCTCAATTTGCATAGACGAAACCGGTTGCCGGGCAATCAGAGCATTGATGACCGCGTCCAAAGCCATCTCAACCTGCAACGAATAAGACTGCGTGGGATGCACGGTGCGATCATAAGTACGCAGCCGGAACTGTTCCTGCCGCCGTTCGAGCGAATCTTTCATGAACTCGCGCTCCAGGCGCTCGGCCAGCCATTGGCCGCCATCATCCTGAGCGCGGCGCAGCCGCTCATCATGGATGGCGACCCGATCCAGCAAACGGTTACGGAATATCTCCAAACGTTCAGGAAGATAGGTTCGCAGAAATTCGCGTTGTAATTGTTGGTCGTCCAGCGGGGGCAGGCTCGCCAAACGCTGGCGCGCACTAATTTGAAGTAACTGCGTTCCG
>DOTA01000201.1 GCA_003513015.1 Chloroflexota bacterium | reverse complement strand
CATCGCCTTGGTTCTGGCTTCCTGTCCCATTGTTTTGATAAGATCAGGATTTCTTAGCAGGTACAAACAAGCATTCGCCATTGCCTCCGGATTGCGCGGTTCGACAAGGATGCCACATCCTTCTAGTGCTTCCGACACCCCACCGACGGTTGTACCAACGACTGTACGACCACACATCATCGCTTCTACAACACTATAGGGAAAGCCCTCAGAGATGCTGGACAATACTACAAAATCCCCTTCATTGTAAGCAGCCTCAGCGCTGACTGCGAAGCCCGCGAAGATCACTGTTTCCTTCAGATCCAGTTCGGCGCATAAGGCCAGGCAGGTTTCATAGTACTCTTCATTGCCTTTTGGAGCCTTGCCATACAGCACAAATCGCACTTCGGGAAGGGCATCGTGAACAATGGCCGCAGCACGAATGAGAGTCAACAAATCTTTGAGTGGGTCGATTCGACCCAGCCAAACAATGGTCGGAGGCGTTCCTTCAGGGCGGGGGGCAGTAGCAGGCGTAAACATCTTTGGATCTGGTCCATTGTAGATCGTATGAATCCGTTCGGCTTGAGCGCCATTGTGCAGTTCCCAGCGGTGATTGAAATTGCTACCCGGTGCAATCTGGTCGGCATAATAGTAGCTGGTTTCGGTGATCATTTGATCGAAGCGCGCCTGGAATATCTGGTCGAATAAGCTTGTTTCCAATCGCGTAAGAGCGAGTAATCGCTCACGTAGATAAATGCCATGTTCCGTGAGCAGGAAGGTGGTGCCGTGCGCCTGTCGTGCCAGAATGCCAGGCAAGCTGCACAGCCCGGCCGCTGCGGCATGAATGATATCGACCTGAGGCAGATCAACTGTTAAAACGGTCAACCAACGATATAGCAAACGCATCGCATCTGTCGCATCCAACAGGGAGGCCTCGTCGGCTAAGCCGTAGGCTTCCAACAAAAGCGGATAACCACTCCGGGTTTCTTCCATGAAGCAATCCCACACCGGCGCAGAGCGCATGGTTGTATCGTAGTCGTATGTGCTGAAGTACGTGGCCATTTCCTGCAACGTTTGGCCCATTTTTTCTGGATGGACAGTTCCCTGCCAAAGCATGTTGATAAAACGCTGCCAAGAGGGTAAAAAAGAGTTAATGGCATTTTTCGTTGCACTGTGTTTACGCTGAAGAACCTGATGCAAATGCAGATTGCGTTGCAACTCCAACACTTCTCCAGTGCCCCACAATGGTACGGTAATCAGCCCGCTAACATTTTCGGGTAGTTCGAACACAGGCTTGGCACTGGGATCGCCAACCAGGCTTACGAGATTAAAGCGTACTGCCGGCAGACCGCAAACTAGCATATCGCACCAGTTGCTGACACCACCTGTGTAGTGGGGGTAGGTGCCCATTGTCACCAGACAAACGGAGAGAGATTCTGATTCGGCGCGGGTGGTGTTGTCGTCGATGTCTACGCTAAGTTGTGAACGCTGCCTTGTGTTCATCTAGCTCCTTGGATTTTTCTTCGCTGTACTGCTTCAACGCCTAGCCACCTGTGTCGCGCTTATTGATAATTGATCAGTTTTTCCCAATCGCAAACTAAAAACACCATTTGGGATAAGGAGCGTACTGTAGTATGTGTACAATTTGGCAACAGGATTCCATTTGGCAAGACTTTTGATGGTCACTGCTACGTTGGTATTGCTTGAAATATAATCCTTTAGATCAGCGGCCTTCGCCAGACTGCCCAAAACAGAATCTGATACTGTGCCCCCCTGCAGCCTATAATCGAACTCGCCCATCCGGTTTGAGATGACAGATTCGCGCTTCCAGCAATTATCACCGATGGCCGTAATCACGTAAGTATAGTTGTTGTCCACATCGCCTGTGCCGCCCACATGGGTGAAAGAGTTGCTGGTGACCTCACTAAGCAGATCGTCTGGGGTAGGGGTGAAGTAGGGATCGTTGGCACGCGCATAAACTCGGTAGGCCAGGGCTGTCAGAGGGTTGTTATCTGTATCCTGTGAAGTTGGAGACCAACTGAGTAAAACATCACCACCACTGCGGGTGATGCTAAGGTCGGTGATCCCGGCGGGGATGCTGGGAGTTTCGCCAGGAATAACAAGGGTGTCGGCATTGCTCATCGCCAAATAAGAAATCGGCTGGTTGGCATAAGTTTCAACATTGCTGCCATAGTTCACCCCTGTGACTGGGATGGTTGCTGCGTTTGTGGTCGTCAAAGTGATCACATTCCCACAGGTTAGTTGCCCTGTGACCCCCGAGGCATTATAGGCTTCTCGGGCAAGCATTACCTGGCCAATCTCCTGCGTGCGGAGGCTGAGGATCGGAGAACTATTGTTATAGAAGGCGTTGTATTTACCGTAAAGCTCCTCGATATAATCTGTCATGAGAGTGCGGCCATCGCTATACTCATCAAAGTTGTTCATGTGAAACATGGTGGCGTTAACACTATAATCCAGCAAGAACCCTAACGCCTGGTTGGTAATAGCATCCATGATGGTAGCGTAATCAAAACAGAGTGGCGTGGTATTCGGGTTAGCGGCATAACCAGGGCAATAAAGCATATTGTATAGATCCGTCTCTTCCTCGGGGTTCGTAGTGGCATAGTAAACATTGTTGGCATAGCGAGGCAACAGTAAAATATCTGGCTGGTTAGGATGATGAATACCAGTATTGGGTGTAGGATTATTGTATTCCGGTACGGAAGCGTTGGCTTCCATAAAGCGCACACCCAAGGCATAGGCAGCATTTGCAACATTTGGATTTACAGCACCGACGTTAAGACCACTGTAATCACCCGTTAGCAACGTGGATATGGCATAATCCGTTAACCCCAGAAAAGCGGCCAACTGCGTGTTTTTGTAGATTTCATCAGAAACGATATTTTCAGTTACATGGTTCAAATCACGGTGGGTGTAGGTGTGGTTGAGCCAGGTAAACGATCCTTCCAGTTCTACGGCTTTCGCGGTCAGGGTGTTGGCGATGACTGGGCCAGTATCATTAACTCTATCCTGCTCCGTACCGTCCCCATTAAATGGCATCTCAATCCTAAACCTTGCCGCGTTCGGCACGTTCGTTTTGAAGGCGGTCATCCAATCCACCAAATTGACCAGATCGGAGGGTTCGTTGCGGTAACCAGTATCTAAAATATAATCGTGCGTTTCGACATTCCAAAGATCCCCCCACGAAAACACATCATCCGGCTGAGGGGTAAAGTAAGCGTGATGTTCCCCAAGAAACAGCCCTTTGGTTGCCCAATTGATGATTCCGTAAGGAAGGATGCGGGCGTGAATATAACCTGGGGGAATGCTCGGGTAATAGGAGCCGACCGTCATCACCATTTGCTCGCGACCATCTCCTGGTCTGAAAACAGCTAAAAATGTCTCCCCACTACTATCATTATTAATGATTGTAGTGACATCTGCTCCTGCAGCCGGCGTAGCCATATACCCATACAGACAACCGCCATCCATCGGTATAAGCACATTTGAGTGCAGATAATGAAAGACGCTCTGCCCCGTGGTCGTCAGGGAGGCATTAAAAGGAACACCTTGTGGTGTTCCAGGACACCAAGTTTCATTGTTTGCCGCGACAACCCGGGTAAAATCCAGCCCGTAGTCGCCAGCAGACGGATAGGCATACCATGTCACCTGGCGCACGGCGTAATCGCGCTCATAAGTTTGCAGCAAGGTTTTATCATTTGCGCTTAACGCATACCAAACATTACTGGTAGTGATGAATACAGCATAATAGCGGCCATGATTAACCCCATCCGAAAGATCACTTTCTTTGAGCGTATCTCCCGAAGCTATGGTTTCTAAGGTGTCATATGGCACGCCTAGAATATCCAAAAAAATCGTAGCTGTATCGTAAATTCCTTCATCGGAGGTCCCGTTGCTGCGAATCACTAGGATTTTCATATCCAGGACAGGGTTGGTGATGATAGCTGCTGAGGCTGGAACAACATCAGCCACCATTAGTTCGTTGTTAGCGTTTGGCGGTTGTAGATGTGGTACGTAGGGGCGATCTACATTATATTGGGGTTGTGGAGTCGGCAATATATCCGAACCAGCGTAACCCGCCACCTCCGAACTTCCCAGGAAAATTCCTAGGAATGTGAGAAAAAACACTACGATGCTTCCAACGGCTAAACGTGACATGGTACCATCCTCTAAAAAACAATTTTTCCCGCACACTGATTGTCAAAAACAACAAAATTCTAGAGCCCTGTTTTCAAAAAAGCTGCCGAAAATTATTTTCAGCAGCTAGGCTATCTGCACAAACAGATCCTCTGGCTTTGCGCCCTTGCCTCGCGGCAAGTTTGCCCTCCCGGATGATGACGGACTTGATTAATATAACGCTAGAAACATTTGATTGTTACACTGTAAAGATCAAATGGAATACTTGGGTCAATCACTAGGTTATACCAACCGGATTTTCGGTTTTTCTTCTCATCTCCCATACAAGTGCATAAACCGAGTAGTTTCACAACTGAGAAATTATGCAGATTTCTCTTCTTTCGTTTGCATAACCTTATGTAACTTAATNNGTATTGTAGCCTGGAAAATGCGCTTAAAGCGAATGCTGGCTCACTTACGGTTGGCGTTTTTTAATTATGCGGTACAGGTTCTCTTTAAGTGCATTAAGGGCTATGTTTAAAATCTTGTTACACCGCACGGGAATAGACCCTGCAGGGATGAAAAATCTCTACCCGCAGGACAGGAGACTCAGAGTAGAGTTAAGAGTGACATATTCCACATGATTTCCGATGAAGGCTTATTTTAAAATTTTTCCACAAGGTGGTAAGATTACCCTAATCTAATTTTAGAAGATAAAATATCTCAAAACAAAGTACAAGGAGCATCACATGAATTCATCAGCAACGATCATTATGGCAGCCGCATTAGTGTTTTATTCAATTGGTGTCTGGGGAGAAAAACTTTCAGGCCGTTTGAAATGGTGGCATTTTATATTCTTCATCTTGGGTCTGACCTGTGACACCTGGGGCACCGGCATGATGTTCGAGTACGTGGGTGGGATGACTTTTGATGTTCACGGCATCAGCGGGCTGATCGCCATTGTGTTGATGTTCATTCACGCCGTATGGGCCTTGGTGGTGTTGCTCAAAAAGGACGAAAAAGCCCTCACCACCTTTCACAAATTTAGCGTGGTGGTGTGGTTCATCTGGTTGATCCCGTATTTCAGCCCGATGTTTTTGGCGATGGCAAATTAGCAGACTCGGTTTAAATTATTGCGTTCGTATCGAAGGCCTTGCGTCAGCCGCAATCTAACAAAAGGAGATATGGATGAACTCATTCGACGGTCTCGGCCTGCACCTGGGAAATCTGGCGCGGCTCTCTCAAGCTCAAACGCGCTCCATCAGCCCGGAAAATTTCACGGGCGAAAAAGGCCAGGGCGGACGCGCTACCGAAGGCACGGGAGCCAAAGCCGCTCGCGAACTCGGGCATGGCTGGAAACTCTCCCCCTCGGTAATCATCGAAGCGGGCAGCACTTTTGAGCTGGCGAATATCGCGGGACCCGGAGCCATCCAACAAATCTGGATGACGCCCACGGGGGTTTGGCGCTTCAGCATCCTGCGGATTTACTGGGATGGTCAGGAACAGCCCTCGGTGGAATGTCCCGTGGGTGATTTCTTTGCTTCCGGTTGGGGCGAGTATGCCCAACTGACCTCCCTGGCGGTTTGCGTCAATCCGGGCAGCGCCTTCAATTGTTATTGGGAGATGCCCTTCCAAAAGCGCTGCCGTATCACCCTAACCAACCTGGCCGACGCCGATATGGTGCTCTACTACCAGATCAACTATACCCTCACCGATGTTCCCCCGGATGCGGGCTACTTCCACGCCCAGTTCCGCCGCGTCAACCCGCTCCCCTACAAAGATGTTTACACCATTCTCGCTGGCGTGCAAGGCCAGGGGCATTATGTGGGCACCTATTTGGCCTGGGGCAGCAACAACGCCGGTTGGTGGGGCGAGGGCGAGATTAAATTCTATCTGGATGGAGACGAGTTCCCAACCATCTGTGGCACCGGTACCGAAGATTATTTCTGCGGCTCTTACGGTTTCGAGCATCCCGTCAAAAAAATCTATCAGGATTACACCACCCCTTATGCCGGATTCCACCAAATCGTCCGCCCTGATGGCAACTTTAAATCGCAGACCCGTTTTGGGATGTATCGCTGGCATATTACGGACCCCATCCGCTTCCAGCGGGATTTACGCGTCACCATCCAGGCTTTGGGCTGGCGCGCCGGTGGACGGTATCTCCCGCTCCAGGATGATATTGCCTCCGTCGCTTACTGGTATCAATCCCTGCCCACGGCCCCCTTCCCGGGTCTGCCCGAGCGGGATGGGTTGGAAATCATCTAAACAAAAAAGGCTGTTGTTTCCCGCTGGAAGCAACAGCCTTTTTTAACGGAATCACCCTATAACTGAATGATGATTCCTTCGTTGGGGCGCAGCGAAATATCATTTAGCGCAATTCCTCCCGAGCGGTCGAGATACGTAGAAAGCAGGCATTTCGCCTGACCGGCATCCGCTAGCGAAAAAGTTTGGGCGGCATCCGTAAAATTCAAGGCAATTAACCAGCGTTCTTTCTCGGTGGCGCGCTGATAAACGAAACAGGTCTCCGGCAAAATATTCAGAGCGTTGTAGCTACCTACCTGCAAGGTTGTTGAGTTTTTTCGTAAAGCCAGCAGTTCTTCATAAAGTTGCAGAATTGAAGTGGGGTCAGCTTGCATTGTCGAAACATTGCGGCTGGCGTAATCTGCTGAAACGGGCAGCCAGGGTTCCACCTGCGAGAAACCGGCATTTTCGCGGGCATCCCACTGCATGGGGGTGCGGCAAACATCCCGCGTGCGCTCGGCCCCCAAGTTGATCCCCTGCGGGTCTTGAATCTTTTCGGGGGGAATGATCCCATTTTCCAGGCCGATTTCATCGCCATAATAAAGCGTAGGCGTGCCGCGCAGAGTCAACAGCAGCATGGCGGCTACGCGGGCCTGGCCTGGCCCGACGCGGCTGGCCAGCCTCGACCGATCGTGATTCCCGAGCACCCAGTTCGGCCACCCGCCGGGCGGGAGATGCGCCTCGTACCGATCGATCGCGTCCCCGACGATCCGCGCGTTCCACGGGAGTCGGATGAGCTGGAAGTTGAACGGGAGATGCACGCCCGTCTCGCCCGCGCCGTAGTAGGTGACCAGGCGGTCGACGGGCAGGTAGATCTCGCCGACGAGCACGCGGTCGACATACTCGTCGGCCACCGCCCGCATGCGGCTCACGATGCCATGCACCTCGGGGCGGTCCGTGCTGTAGATCTCCAGGTGCTGGTGGTGCGGAGGCAGCGAGGGGTCGTAGTCGGGGTTCGGGGGGTTGTCGCGGAACTGCGCGTCCTTCACCAGGGCCCAGATGACATCGACGCGGAAGCCGTCGATGCCGCGGTCGAGCCAGAACCGCATGACGTCGAACATGGCCGCCTGGACGGCCGGGTTGCGCCAGTTGAGGTCGGGCTG
>DOTA01000328.1 GCA_003513015.1 Chloroflexota bacterium | reverse complement strand
TACAACACCACCGCCATGCACTTCAGAACCCATACGGCCGAGAAGCACAAAGGCAAAAGCGGCCAGGGTTTCTATAACGACGCCATGGTGGCTCACGACGAGAACATTGGCCTCATGCTGGATAAACTCGATGAACTCGGCATTGCCGAAGACACCATCGTGATGTACTCGACCGACAACGGCCCACACTACAACACCTGGCCGGATGCTGCTGCGACCCCATTCCGCGGCGAGAAGAACACCAACTGGGAGGGCGGCTGGCGCGTGCCAGCTTTTGTGCGCTGGCCGGGCAAGTTCAAAGCCGGCACGGTGCTCAACGGCATTGTCACCATGCAGGACTGGCTGGCGACCTTCCTGGCGGCAGCAGGCGAGCCGGAAATCAAGGAAAAACTACTCGAAGGCCATCAAGCTGGTGACAAAACCTTCAAGGTTCATCTCGACGGTTTCAATCTGCTGCCTTATTTAACGGGCGAGGTCGAAAAAAGTCCGCGCGATTTCTTCTTCTACATCAGTGATGATGGCGATATCCTGGCCATCCGCATAGGCGACTGGAAGGTGGTCTTGATGGAGCAGCGGGAGAAGACCCTATTGCTCTGGGCAGAACCATTTGTTCCGTTGCGTTTCCCCAAAATATTCCACTTGCGGCGTGACCCATTTGAGCGGGCTGACGAGAACTCGAACACCTACTGGGATTGGATGATTTCTCACGCCTACATTATGTACGGGATGCAGGCATTAGTTGCCCAGCAAATCGAGGCGTTCGTCAAGTTCCCGCCGCGCCAGAAGGCGGCCTCCTTCAACCTGGATGCCGTGCTACGGACCCTCGAAGAAGCCACCAGCAGTAAATCGCATTAATGGGATTGTTCGTTGAACGGGTAATCGGTATATAGAGAATTACAGCCCTCACAGATCGAGTTTCATCCCCAGATTTGTGAGGGCTGCCGTTATCTTCAACCTATCTTGAGACAAGTTGACAATCAGTCTTCAGGTGACTGTCAACAAAGAAAACTGAAACGATTGGGAATCCCCCTATGGCTTTTTTCGATCAAACCCCAATTTGGCTTCTTTATCTATTGACGGTTGGCTTTGCGTTATTAGCTGGCGAGTTGGGTTTCCGCCTCAGCCAGTGGATCTACCAACGCCGGCCAGATGCCAAGAAAGATACTGCTCTCGATGCCTTGATCGCCTCCCTTTTAGGACTGCTTGCTTTTTTGCTGGCTTTTACAACCGGGTTTGGTCTCAGCCATTACGACCGCCGCCAACAACTGGTGGTTTCAGAAGCCAATGCCATTGGCACTTCCTACCTCAGAGCCGGTTATTTAAATGATGATGATCTGACAGAAGCGCGAGAATTGCTGCGAGAGTACACCGATGTACGGCTTTCAGCCGTGGATGCCATGAACTGGGAAAGCGCGCTTGCTCGCTCCGAAGAGATTCAGGCCAGGTTGTGGGCTATCGCGGAACAGAATGGCCGAGAATACCCCGATTCGATTGCGGTCGGTCTTTTTGGCGAAGCAATCAATCAACTGATCGATATTCACACTTCCCGATTGATTGCCCTCATCGTTGACCGGATTCCGGTTTTGATGTGGATCATGCTTTACACCGTGGCCTTCCTGGCTTTTCTGATGGTCGGCGTGGTTAGCAGCGTGGATGGCAAAAGAAACTACTTTGCTTTGGTCTTGTTTGCGTTGGGATTCGCAGCAGTTTTAACCCTGCTCCTTGATATGGATCGGTCGCAACAAGGCTTGATTAGAGTCAGTCAGCGAGCCCTGATTGAGCTACAACGTCAGATTGGGAGCATCTCGCCTTGAGATCAATTTTATGAGAGTTAATTACTCATATTACGCACTTAGCCGCCCCTTCGACTACGAGCCGGTAGCATGCTGAGCCAGGTCGAAGCGTGTTTCCGGCTCGTTGCTCAGGGTGCTGCGTAACATGAGTTAATTAAGCATATCTTCGGAGACACCATGGCAACAAATTTTCTGACGTTTTGGAATGATACCGCGCCCCGTCAGGCCATCCTGGATTTTGTGGCCGCCGTAACCGACGAAACCGGCCCGCAATATGTCCCCCCCGAGGAGCGGATCGCCGTCTTCGATAACGATGGCACCCTGTGGTGCGAAAAACCCATGTACATCCAACTCGATTATTTGCTGCGCCAACTGGCCGTGCAGGCTGAAGAAAATCCAGCGTTACGAGAAAAACAACCCTGGAAAGCAGCCTGGGAGAAAGATTTTCGCTGGCTCGGTGAGGTGATCACCAAACACTACCAGGGCGATGACCACGATTTCAAGATCATGCTGGGCGGGATTCTCTCGCTCTCTGATGGATTGCCGGTTGAGCAGGTTGAAGCCGCGGCCCGAGAATTCATCGGGAACGCCCGTCACCCCACCCTGGATATTCGCTACCGGGATTGCATTTATCAGCCCATGCTGGAGCTGCTGCGCTATCTCGAAGAAAACGGCTTCACCAATTACATCGTCTCCGGCGGCGGGCGAGATTTCATGCGCGGCTTTGCAGATGATCTTTACGGTGTTCCGCGCCAGCGCGTGATCGGCAGCACGGTGGCCTACCACTTTGCAGAAAGCGCTGACGGCGGCGAAATCCTTCAAAAAGCGGAATTAGATGTGGTCGACGATGGCCCCGGCAAACCGATCCAAATTTGGAGTGTAATCGGACGCCGACCCATTCTGGCAGCGGGCAACTCCAATGGTGATCTACCCATGCTGGCCTTTGCCGGTGGGGATTCATCCCGGGCGTTGCGCCTGTTGGTGCTTCATGATGATCCGGAACGCGAATTTGCTTACACAACTGGTGCGGAAACGATTCTTCGTGCAGCACAAACGCAACATTGGACAATCGTAAGTATGAAAGCAGATTTCAAAAACGTTTTTCCAATCTAAACTAAATACAGCGTAAAGTAAGTATTCAAAAGATTTGATAAGAGACTCTCAGCATCCTGAACAGCGTTGAAGGATGCGTTCTTGCCGAAATCGCACA
>DOTA01000221.1 GCA_003513015.1 Chloroflexota bacterium | reverse complement strand
GTTGGTAATCGCGAGCCGGGGCAATCATCCCCAGGAATCGGCTAAACTATGGAAAATCGATTTGGCAACGGCTGAGGCATTGGCGCTGCCGACTGCCCCCCATTTGAGAATCACAGAACAAGATGGTGGAATTTTGTTGGATTGGGAAGACAGCACCGGCGAATATCACATTTATCGCCGCGATGACACCGCTGTTCCGCCATTACGGCCTGCCCGCATTGCCAGCACGTATCATTCAAGTTATTGGGTTGAAAACCCCTGTACCACCTGCATTTACACTGTGCGGGCCGAGGATGTGCGAGAAGTTTTCTCTTTACCTTCCAGGTTAATGGATGGTTTTGAATATTACCTCCCCATTATTATGCGGTAAACCCCCTCACAGATGCTTGGGTCATCACAAAGAATCATAGCAGACGTATAAATACGATCACGCCAAAGCCTAAAACGATCAGGCCAGAAATTTGGTTGATGCGCCGCATCCAGTGGAGGGTAACTCTTTCCCTGAATGATCCTACCCCAAAGCTGAGCAGCAGCCACCAGGTAGCGGACCCCACGAAAACGCCGCCCACCAGAGTGGCTGCTGAGATGTAGTTTCCCTGGGCTTCGACCAATCCCAAACCAGCAAAAATCGCCGTGAAAGAGAGAATTGTCATGGGGTTGGTGAGCGTGAGCAAGAAGATCGAAAAATAATTCCGCCATAAACTCTGGGGATGAGATGGGGCTGCGCTTTCAGCGGGAACCGAAAAGAAGGTTCGCGCCCCCAAATAGCACAGAAAAATGCCCCCAAAGAAACTGAGCCAATTTTGTTGGGCCACCAGAAACCCAGAGATAAAGGTCAACCCAAAACCTGCCAGCGCACCATAAATGGCATCAGCGCTGGCCGCGCCCAGGCCCGAAACCAATCCTGCCAAACGCCCCTCTGCCAGCGTGCGACGAATACACAACACACCAATCGGCCCGACTGGCGCAGCAATGGAAATCCCGATGAGCAGGCCGCGCAGAAAGATCATCAATCAATTTGTGGGGTCGTGTGAAGTCGCTTATAAGTCTGGCTTACCGCGCGCGAGCAAACGGAGTTTCTCTAAAAGAGGGCGGAGATTTTCGGGTGCGGAAGTCTCTCCAACCTCGAGGGTGTGCTGTTGTTCAGCGGTTTCAACCGTGAGGGTATATTGGAATTGATCCGCTCCCGTTGCCGTAATTTTCGAGGGCAAAGCAAAAAAATCCGCCGCAGATACCAATTTGACCAGTTCCTCCGCATCCGTTTTGGGTAGGGTGTCGGTATCGAAACTGTGCGAGATCAGCATGCCTGCGAAGCCGCCCGTGCGTCGATAAGATATTTTCATGGCAGTTTATCCTTTTTAGCGGCTGCGGTTTTCGATCAGTGCTTTTACGTTATCGAGCAGTTGCACCAAGGCCGTCGAACACCCTGGGCTGGTGGTACCACCCCCGCTGCCTGTATCCCCGCCAGTGCCGCCGCCGTTGCCGCCGCTATCACCCGCATCGATTTGGATGCCCACAGCCTGCCAGCCAGCGCGCACGGCTTGCTGTTCCAGGCTGCCGCCGCCAAACAAATTCCCAGCCACCAAATAGGTTTGCTGAGCAGCGTCGGCAAAAACTGAAGTAGAGGTCAGCCGGTCACGTAAAGTCACATACCAGATTTGGCCGGCTTTCTGCCAGGCATAACCGCCCATTTCCATAGCGGTGGCGTAAAAAGCGTGGTTGGGAATACCCGAATTGATGTGAACGCCGCCATTATCGTAATCGATGGTTTTGTAATCGCTCATGTGGGCGGGCTGCGGGTCTTTGCCCAACAACGGATCATTGTAAGCCGTGCCGGGCGCTTTCATCGAGCGGATGCCAATGCCATTAATATTGGGGGATAATAAACCCTCGCCGATGATCCAATCTGCTTCGGCGGCAGTTTGATTGCGCTGCCGTTGCTTGACCAGAGAGCCGAATACATCGGAAAAGGATTCATTCAAGGCTCCAGATTGATCCCGATAAACCAGGCCCGCCTCAAATTGAGTCACCCCATGAGTTAGCTCATGCCCAATAATATCGAGGGCAATCGTGAAACGGTTAAAAATCCTTTGGGGTTCGGGCAAATCCTCATCGCCGTCGCCATACACCATTTGGCGGCCATTCCAAAAGGCGTTATCGTATCCTTTCATATAATGGACGGTTGAATCCAGCCGCATCCCTTTGCCATCAATCGATTCGCGCTGATATTCCTGCTGATACAGGTCATACGTGGCCCCGGCACCCTCATAGGCCTCATCCACAGCGGGATCGCCGGTGGGTGGGGCTCCCTCTGAACGCGCCAAAATTCCGGGCAGATTAGATCCAAAATTGAGATTGAAGATATTGCGCTGCTTCCCGCCCACCGTAACAGGCTCCACCAAGGCTTTCGTTTCTGTCAGCAAGACGCGCTGCGCCCGTATAGCGGCCGATTGAGAAATTGACCCCATGACTTTTTTGCGTTGTTCGGGGGTGCCTTTTTCGGCAATATTATTCTGAATATGTGGAGGGATTATGCACTCAATTGAATAAAATTGGTGACTCATTGGCGTATCTCCTTGGGCAAAACGCTCAACCGTGGTTATTGGAGCGAATTGTGCATTTATGGAAAGTGTATTTATGCTTCCAGTATAGAGAAAGAAGGCGCTAAAGTCAAGTGGACAAATTTTGTCGTATTTTCAACTTGAAGTTTCGCGGTGCGCACGTTGATGCGGGCAGCCCTCCCAAATTTCGTTGGGAAAAACGATCCTTTGAGACCCGATGATATGCGGCACGCCGTAATTGGTATTGAGATCAATGCCATGCAACAAATAGGCCTTATAGGCCAGTTGGCTGCAATAGAAGGCCTCATCCGCATCGGGATTCAGGAAATTGATGTTATAAGGTTTGCCCACCTGAGCCAGACAATAAGCCGCAACACCCTCTCGAATTGCGTATGATTCCGTTTCCGAGAGTCCGCGCCCCTCCAAAGGGTAAGCCGCGCCCACAAAATCATCCTGAAAGCGGCCGCGGTATTTGTACATCTTCTTGGGAATCCAGAGATCTCCGCCTAAATCGAATTCATAAACCCCGCGGTAAGCTGATTCTACGCAACGCCCGCCTGGGCCAATGTAAATCGCCACATGATCGACCTCCCCCGGAATAATCAATCCCAAGAGCCGCCAGTGGTTCACCGGGTGTTCGGATACATCATCGTGAAATGTCAGGCACAAAATATCGCCGGTTTGGATTTGCACATTATTGATGGTCGTTGTGTAAATCATTTTCAAGCACCCGGTTGTAGGAAACGGAATTCAAGATTTGGGAAAAATTTTGCAAATCAAGGTTTGACCTGNNCTGGCCTTCAAACGAAAGCGCTGGCCCATCGGGGGATATTGGCTATCCGTGAGATATGAGGCATAGTGCCGCGCCGGCCAAAGATACTCCCTACGGGTTTGCACCAACGTGAAACGGATGGCGTGCCGGATTTCTCCGGCGGCAACTTCCTCGTAACGCACCAGCCCGGGCAAAATCGGCAGGCCAGCCGCATCAGCGGAGGTCCAACCGGCGGGGCGCAGGGCGTAATCCTTGAGATTGAAGATGGCCCCTGAGCCCGCCTCCCACCCCGAGGGTTCCAAACGGGCGGCATATAACTCATAAAGGACACAATTATCCCGGTCGAGGATCAACATGTGGCGGTCGCCATCCCCCGCGGGATCCCCCTCAATGGGCGGGTTGGGCGGGATGGGGTACGGGCCGGGGTCGCTCTCATCGTCATAATCAAAAATCACGCTCACTTTAGCCTGCGTGCCGCTCACGCTGACATAAGGGATGCCAATGGGGAAACCCTCCCAGGTGCTGGAGCCAAAATCAGGGTGCAGAAAATTACCCGCGATGGGGGCGATCATGGCCGCGGAGTTGGGATCAACCGGTAAGGTGTCGATGGGCGCGTTCCAGATGTGATCCGCTGGAAACACTGGGCAACCCTCCAGCGTGGGACCTGCCGATCCATTTTGGACTACGGGGAGATAGGTACTGCTGGATTCCTGGGCTTGCGCGGCGGGTTTGCAGGACAAAACCAAAATCAGAAAAACCAAGCTCAAGACGGGGAACGATTTCATATGGTGCTAACCACAATTGATGGGTTCGTACTCGCTGCGCAACAATCCGTACTGATAATCGCCGCGGAAAGTGCCATCGGGATTCTTTTTATTTTCGCGAAAGTGGCCTTCACGGTTGAAGCCGCAGCGCTCCAGCACGCGGTAGCTGCGTTCGTTGGTATCAGCACAATCACTGCGCACGCGATGAGCCTGTAAACTCTCAAAGGTGAAGCACAAGGCCGCCTTAACCGCTTCGGTGATGTAACCCTGGCCTTCGTGGTTGACATCCACCACATAACCCAGCGTAAATTCTGGCAAATCCCAATTGGTAGCGCCAATATAAATTTGCCCTACCCACTGATGGGAATTTTTATCGAAAGCGCCCAATAAAAAGAAATCCCGCGCCATCCAGGCCAGAGCATACTGCCGCACCGCAACTTCGGCTTGCTCTTCATCTTGCAGATGCCGCAGGGTATTATGGGTTTCGAAGCGTTCCAAATGAGCACGGTTGCGCTGCCCCACGGCATAATACATGGCTCCATCCCCAGCTTGATAGGGGCGCAAATATAGGCGTTCGGTTTCGATGCGAGTGGGAAGTTCTAACAAGATTTTGTGCATCTTTTTCTCCTAAAATTTTATCGCTAAGCGCGCGATAAGCGCACAGATTCTCAAATTTTATCCTCCGCGGTGATTCAGCGGTGCAAATAGCGCGGGCGCGTCATATTCTCAGGCTTGAGCAGGTCTTCAAGCTGTTCCTGGCTCAAGTAGCCTTTCTGCAACACAATCTCATACACCGAACCGCCCGTTTCCAGCGCTTCTTTGGCAATCTCGCTGGATTTTTCGTACCCTAACAGCGGATTGAGGGCCGTGACCAGCCCGATGCTGTGCTCCACATAATGGCGGCAGACCTCGCGGTTGGCCGTGATGCCGCGCACGCAGCGCTCACCCAGGGTGCAGCAGGCCCGC
>DOTA01000036.1 GCA_003513015.1 Chloroflexota bacterium | reverse complement strand
TTCCGCTTGTGCAAACAAGTTATTCGCCAACATGGATGAACTCACTGCCTCAGTTGATCAAGTTCTTCTTTTCCAGAATGATCTTCTTTCCGATTCTCGTTTTATGTTTTTAAAGTACTTTTAGCGGTTCACTTAAGCTTTTAAATTTCTTTCTGGGATTCGCTTTACATCCAAGAACACACTATAGAACCACAAAACTTCCCAGCAATTTGATCGCTACTAAACTGATGCCCCCCACCACAGTCGCGGCTGATAAACCCACGATAAAGGGTTTTATCCCCAATGCTTTGAATGATTTAAAATTGGTATTCAAGCCTACACCGGCCAAAGCAGCAACCAAACAAATTTCGGCAAAATTCTTGATGAAACTGATCGTTTCTGACCACGAAGAGCTACTCAGTATCCCAAAGGCCTGACCACCTGCATTGATCCCTGCGTCTCCTATAGAACGGAAAACTGCCATGGCAAGAAACCCAAAGATAAACACAGGGAATAGTTTAGTAAAGCCGGTTTTCTCTCCTTCAAAATTCCCACTTTGCGCTTTACGAGCATAATAAAACGCCATAAATGGAATTACAGCCGCCATGAACACATTCCGCACCAGTTTTGTGATCGTTGCAACATCCAGTGCTATGGGCTGAGAAAAGATATCTGCGTAAATTTGACCCGCGCCGACAACCTGGGCTGTCTCATGCACAGCAGTCCCTAAAAACATTCCGGCTTGCACTGCTTGTCCTGCAAAAATGGCGTGGGCAAGATATGGATAAACCAGGGTCGCAAACAAGCCAAAGATGGTAATCACCGTAACCGCGTAAGCGGATTCTTCCTCATCGGCATCAATCGCTGGGCCGGCAGCCACAATCGCAGTTACCCCACAAATCGAAGTTCCCACAGCAATCAAAGTACCCAACCGCTCCGGCAAATTGAGTTTATGATTGATCCAGGTTGTGATCATCAGAGCGCCAATGATGCATACAGCAACGATCGGCACGCCGAAAACACCCAATTTAAAAACATCAAAAACTGTCAAGCGGATTCCCAGTAAAATAATCCCCAAACGGAGTATTTTTTTTACCGCGAAACTTAATCCAGGAGTGAGAATTTTTGGCATTTTTATAACCACTCCGACCAACAGTCCGATGATAATCGCCAGCATGACGGGAGATATCGGACTTTTTTCAAATCCCATCCATTGGGTACCGATAAAATCACTGACCCAAATACTGATCCATGTCAAAATGGATACCGCCAAGATTCCAGGGAAGAGTTTAGGAATGTCGTTGGCTGGTACTCCAAATAAATTTTTCTCCCAGGTGGTCATTGTTCGAGTTGTTTCCTTCATATTCATTTTGAGTAATGATCCTTTTTCATTTCGTCTCCAACCAGTTTTCCTGGTGGGGATGGTAAAAAAATTTAAGTGTCCGGCAAGGTAAATTCGCATATCAATCCCATAAATCCGCGGCCCATCCCAGTGACAGGGATTCAAGCCGCTCCCGTGTAGGAGTACTAGTTTCCGGATTCCAACCCTTCAAACCTTCTCCAAAACGTAGAATTGGCGCATTTTCTCCTCGTTCAAACTCGAGACAGGTTGGGCTTCGGTGATCTCCAAGGGACGGGCATTTTTGAACGGGATTCCTTCCGGATTGGCCAGCACCAAATGGTCTGCGCCGATCTCTGAAATGGCGTAGCCCATCCCCACATTGTTTGCATCAGAGGTTATTCCTTAAGGTATGGGATCGTGGATGAAGCGTGTAACAGAATGCCAATTCTTTCATTGGGTTCCAAATCAGCCAGAGCCAAGTTGATGGCGGATTGAAAATCTGCGATTGGATTGAGTAGTAATTTCTGTGCCATCTTTTCATCCAGCTCAGAGAAGGTCATTAGATTAAACTGCGCGGCATCACGGGCAATTTGATAAGCCTTGTGCGGGCCAATGCGGAACCCTTCGCGTTGAAAGCTCTGGATGACTTCTTCATAAGATGCCTTATCTGCCATCCATTCCTCATAATGTGAACTCCCTGAGCCCTGGTTGCAAGCAGCAACCAGAATAATTGTTCCGCCAGGTCGGGTAACCAGGGACGCATGGGCCAGGCCCTTTTGGGCTTGATAGACATTAATATCTTTTGGGTAACCTCCAGGAGATGAAATCATTACTCCATACTGTTGGGGCACGGCTACCTGGCATATTTTCCGCGAATAATGAATTCCTTTTTCTATCACGGCTACTGGGGCACCTGCCAGGGCATGAACGATCTGTTTACCCTGGTTAAGAACCGCATTCAATGCCATGTGAATTTCGATTTTCCTGCCGATCTCTTCTACATCTTGCCGGGCCGGGTTTGACTCATATTCACCCAATTTTGAATCGGGGTGAGCCATCAAAGCATGATTGTGATTAATGGTTTCAAGTCCTGCTAATCCAATGGCGGCTGATTTAACACCGCCGGAGAACCCTACAAATTGGTGCGGTTCGATGTTACCAACCACAATCTTGCGTTCAGCTTGGGCATAGTCGCGGTTGACCCAGACCGGTGTGCCACGGGAAGTTTCGCCAAGATAGATCAGATTCTCATCATCTTCAGCATTATGGGAAACCACCCGGTAACGCTGTACGATCGCCTCCGGCAAGATCGCGGGAAATTCGGTTGGTATCATCGGTGGATGTGTACCTACGGCAACGTAAAAGGAAATGGCTTGGTCTGGAATTCCCAGGGAAGCCAGGCGTTTCAACAAGGGTGGCAATAGATACTGGTGCGGAACCGGGCGGGTTTTGTCGTTAACGGCAATCGCCACGGATTTTGCCCCAACAAAATCCGACCAATCGACCTCCCCGAGGGGGTCATCCAGAGCCGCGTGTACTACGTCTAGGGGATTCGCAGCCGCCGGGGTTTGGGGTGCTTCGATGATATCAACGCCAAACTCATCTGGGAAACGTGCTTTTAGATATGAATGGCCGTAGGGTAGGGTGATGTTCACAGGTATACAGGTAAACAGGTAGGCAGGTAGGCAGGTAAAAAAGAACGCGATACCTGCCTACCTGTTAGGTTTCTACGTGCCTTACGCGCTGCGGTAGAGCTTGGTAATCACAAACTCATCGTGGCGCAGGGTTTCGGCGCTGGTGAGGCGGCCGTTGATGGTGTGCGCCATCAGTTCCATCGCGCGGTCGGCAGCGCCATCGAGGTTATATTCGAAACGCAGCAGGCCGGTGAGATCAACGTCGATATGCTCCGACATGGTTTCGACGGTCAGCGGGTTGGCGGACATTTTGAGCACGGGTAGCACCGGGTTGCCGATGATATTGCCCTGCCCGGTAGTGAACAAGTGCAAAGCCGCGCCCGCCGCGCAGCACAACGTAACCATTTCCGCCGCGGCGCTGGAGGAATCCATGAAGTGCAGACCGGGGATTTTGGGTTCTTCGGCGGGGTCAAGGTAGCCAACCACGGGGCACTCGCCCATTTTTTCGATGTTGCCGAGGGCCTTTTCTTCGATGGTGGAAAGCCCGCCGCGGATGTTGCCTTCGGTAGGCTGGCTGCCCAGCAGACTGACGCCCTGCGATTCGACGAGGGCCTGGTAATCATCGAAGGCGGCCTTGAATTGCGCGGCCACCTCGGGGGTAACGCACTGTTCCATGATTTTGTCTTCTGCGCCGGTGACTTCGGTGGTTTCGCCGAAAATTAGGGTGTTGCCGTTTTCCGAAAGCCGCTCAAAGACGCGCCCCACCGTGGGGTTAGAGGCCAGCCCGGAGGTGGTGTCAGATTCGCCGCATTTGGTCGAAACCCAGATTTCGCTCCAATCCACGGGGACGCGGGGCAACTCAGAAGCGTAATGCACGAACTCCTTGGCTTTCCAGGCTGCCTTGCGGATGGTTTCGAGATCGCCGGAGCGTTCGATGCTGAAGCCCGCCACGGGTTTGCCCGTCCGGGCGATCCCATCCACGATGCGCTTGGTCCATTCGGGCTCAATGCCGATCACCACCACCG
>DOTA01000196.1 GCA_003513015.1 Chloroflexota bacterium | reverse complement strand
ACGATGGTTCTAACCGCCCTCGACCCCGAAAAACTGGATCGCTACCGGGTGGAGGTCTATCAATTAGCCGATGACGGCTCCACTGTGGTGTATAACGGGGAGGCCACTTTCAAGGAGGGTGTGTTCAGTCTGAACACAGATCAGGGGTCGGATGGCACGAAATTCAGCTTTAGCGGCACGCTAGCCGGGAAAGATACGCTCTCTGGCGAGTTCAGCGTAACCGCCTGGCTGGTAGTCAAGGATGCCGTGATAGGTTCCTGGCATTTGGAACGGCAGGAGTAAATTCGAGGAAAGTATCTATGAATCAAGCCATTGGGCAATATTGTGAAGGCTGCGGCAAGCCGCTCGCGGCCCAGGCCCGTTTTTGCGGGCGTTGCGGGAGGCCGGTGCCGCCCAAAGTATCCGCTTCTGTGCAGCAACAACCTCAACCGTCTTACGCTCCTACGCCGCCCCCTCAAGTTGTGCAACAATCCCCACCTCCCACCGCCGCGCCGCCCGCTGAGATCGTCGTGATGGCCCTGCCGGTCGGCGCGCAGCGCTCCGGTTTTTTGGGGATGAAAGCAGATGGTTTTATTTTGGTGCTCACCAACGCGCGCATTCTCTTCGCCAAACAAACCTCGGAATTGATGAGAGAAAACGCCCGCGTAGCCAAAGAAACCGCTAAACAAAGTGGTAAGGGATTTTTCGGCCAATGGAGCGCCACGATGGGATCAGCGGGTAGCCAGCGTTATTTGCAAATGCACCCGCAGCAGATTTTGAACGAAACTGCTGGCAATTACTTCATCCTGAATCAGCAAATTCGCTCGGTGCGGCTCAAGGAAAGCTATGATCCTGATACCGTCAAAAGTGAGGTAAAACTGATTCTGGAGAGCGTGAACGGCAAAATTGAGCTAATCTACACGCAAGCTAGCAAAAAAGAACTCAAGCAAGCTTTGCAGCAAACCCTGGGGAATTTAGTGCGCTGAAGCAACTTCTTTGGAGATAATCTTATGAATGCACCCCGTTTTTGTCAGTATTGCGGCAACGCCATGGAACCCGATTGGCAGTTTTGCGAACACTGCGGTGGACAGCCCGCCGTGCCGGAGAGTTCCCCACCGCCGGATAACGATGCTACGGTTTTTCGCCCGCCCGTAGTGGTTCCGCCTGCGCCTGCGCCGCGGCCTGCCCCCGTTGCGACCCCGGCACCCCGATCTGCGCCGATCTATGCGCAGCCTGTTCAATCTGTTCAAGCCGCATCCAAAAGCCCGAAAAAATGGCTGCTGCCGGTGGGGATCGGCTGTATCGTTCTAACTTGCCTCTGCGTATGTGCGGGAGCCGGTTTTTTACTCATCAGCAACCTCAACACCGGTTCTGAATCAATGCCTCCCACGCCAATATCGGAGATTGCTCCGGCCCCAACGAATGCGCCGCTCCAACCCTCTGATACACCCCAGGCACCCTTGTCCCCTGATCCCACCGAAGCGCCCGCCCCGACGGCAGATATTCCGCCGACACCTTGGCCGACGGCTGAGGATCAACTCACGGGTAACCAAAGCCGCAGTGATACGGCCATCTTTGATGATTTTTTTTCATCCAAAGCCTTGGGTTGGTCGGAATACGACGATGGCACCACCATCATCCAATATGAAAATGAAACTTACAGTTTTCAGGTCATCGAGGCCGAATATTACGATTGGGCCTATGCGCCGGTTGATTTTTGGCCGAATGCCATTCAGTTTGACGTTTGGGGGTTGCCCGGTACGCAAAAGGGCACGTTTGGGGTGATGTGCCAATATCAAGATGCCGACAACTATTATTACGTGGAAATCGATTTAAGCACCCGAGAGTTCGTGATGTCTGTCAACCGGGCCGGCGAGCATACGCCCCTAACCTTCCCCGATCAAAACGGACAATATTGGTTGATCGCCGATCCTTTAACGGTTTCTCCCGATGAAGCCAACCGCATTGATCTGCTGTGCTACCAGGATTACATGGTACTGGTGATCAATGAGGCCCTGGTTTGGCATGCCGATATACCCGATCCCTTCCCCAACCCCGGCGACATCGCCCTGTTTGTGTATGCTTATCCCTATGCCGGGCCGCAGGGCTATAAAGTCTATTTCGATAATGTAGGCGTGCAGCACTCCGAGGAATAGACAGATTAACAATCGTTAAGAGGGCCAGTCATTGTTGGACTGGCCCTCTTGTTTTTATGATCTCTTGAGTGTAATCAGCGCAATTTCTGGGGGACAGTTGTAGCGCAGACGAAAAACGTGGGTGCCGATCCCGCGGTTGGTGTAAAGCTGCATCGCCCCGACTTGATAGAGGCCCTTGGGATATTTGAAGAATCCCGGCCCGCGGATGGCCGCTCCAATTTTGGGCAGCACAATCTGCCCCCCGTGGGAGTGACCGGAAAGCTGCAAGGCAAATCGACCGGTTTGGGCGCTGACATCGGCATAATCGGGTTCGTGGGCCAGCAGAATTGCAGGGGCATCTACGGGGAGTTGGGCCAGCAGTCCTTCAAGGTCATGCGCACCCACAGTGATGTCATCCAACCCAGCGATGTATAGGCGCGCCTCCCCGCGCCGAAGAGTGTAAACCGCATTTGCCAATTCGATGATACCGCATTGGGCAAAGATCTGGCGTAAGTTTTCAGCTCCCATCCAGTGATCGTGATTACCCAAGATCGCCAGAGTGGCCTCTTTGGGCTGCAAGCGCCGAAACGAGGCGATCATCTCATCGACGACTCCCTGGAGCACGTAGGAAACAAAATCACCGGTGATCACCACTAAATCCGGTGTTTGCTGATTGATCAAATCCACCACCCCAGCCAACCGCTCCGGTGAAAGCCAATGGCCTACATGCAAATCGGTAATTTGAATGATCCGGTAACCCTCAAAAGCCAAGTCCAAACCAGGGATTTCCAGCGGCAAATCCGTGATTTCGAAATCTTTCGCCCGAAATCGGTCGCGGCCCAACAGGTGCATACTCGCTGCCAGGTTTGTTTGCAAGTGTTCACGGAAAGCGAAATTCATTCGTTCCCAAGAAGATAGCATTTGTTTCCACATACGCCGCAGTATAACCGATTCAGGCCCATCCTTGACGGGAGGTGACACAGACCCTATACTTTGGCGGCAAATTCACATCTCTCTCCAGAAAAGGAAACCATCATGCAACTACTCACGAATAAATGGGCGCTCATCACCGGCTCTAGCCGCGGCATCGGGCAGCAAATTGCCCTGGGATTGGCACAACGCCAGTGCAACCTGATTATCCACGGGCGGCAGGAAAGCAGCCTGAGCGCCACCCGCGCCTTGCTCTCCGCTTACGAGGTGCAAATCCACGCCGTTTGGGGTGATCTCGGCGATCCGGCCGGGGTGCAGGCCGTGATCGAGGGCGCACAAGCCGCCCCCGGCCCGGTGGATATTCTCTACAATAACGCCGCCATCCAAAACGAGTACAAACCCATCTGGGAGATCACCCCAGAAGAGTGGCAATACACCTTTCAAATCAATCTGTGGGCTATGATTGCACTGTGCAACGCCCTGGCCCCCGGCATGCGAGCGCGCGGCTTTGGGCGCATCATCAACCTGAGTTCCGGCATTCAGGATGTACCCAATCTGGCCCCCTACAGCGTTTCGAAAGCCGCGGTGGATAAATATTCCCGCGACCTGGCCGCTGAGTTGAAGGGCAGCAATGTGCTGGTTAATTATCTCGATCCCGGCTGGCTGACCACGGATTTAGGCGGTCCCCACGCCATGTTTGGCGTAGAAACTGTGCTGCCCGGCGCTTTAGTCCCGGCTTTACTCGAAGATTACGGCCCCAGTGGACGCTTGTTCGCCGCGCAGGATTTCAAATATCTGGGATGATTTTTNNACCGGGGTGGTCAGGTGGCAGACAGTGCATTCGCTGATTGCCCCCGGATGCCCCTGCAAAGCCACGGATTGAAGGTTATCGTTGGCCTCCCGACTGGGCAAGATGGCATGTGTGCTGTTGTGGCAGCTCTCGCAGTACAGGCCGCCGTGCCCGGTGGAAAGCCGGTACAAAGTTGCCGGGTTCTCGGCATATTGCGGATCGTGACAGGTTTCGCAACGCGGCTCATCTCGCCAGGGTCTACGGCTTTCTTGCGCAACCGCCAGCATATCGCCGTGACAGTCGGTGCACCACAAACTGGCTGTCTGCGACATCACATCTCGCAGGCATTGGGTCTGGTTGCCGGGGTGGCAGGCATAACAATCTTGGGTTTCTTCGGCATGTTTTTTGTGAATAGCCTGGGAAAGCGTGGGGTTTTGGGGCTCACCAGGCAAGCCCAGGGCCGGATCGGCATGGCAGTTGGCGCATAAAACCGGCGTGCCACCGTCAGCCTGGGCCACCAAATCCGTGCCATTTTCCCTGTCATGGATCAACAAAATATCGCGGCGGTAGTTGGTGGGGTCTTGTTCGTTATGGCAGGTATCGCAGCGCATTTCGCTCGAAACCGGCGCAACAATTGTGGTATCGGCCAAAATTTGATGGGTGACCGCATCTTTGACCACCAGATAGGCCAACTGATAGGGCGCAGGCGTGGTCGGGGCGCTGTCGCTAAATTCGGTCAGGGGAACCCCTTCGGCAATAAAGTGATCGCCGCTCAAAGCCAGCTCCATTTCACCGGATAGCCCAAAGCCCTTCAAGCCCACATTGGCTGCCAGGGGTGCGCCGAAAAGCTGCTCGGCATACACCCAAAAATTAGTTTTCGTAGCCGATTCGGAATTATCGGGGAAACTATACTCCACCTGAATGCCCTGGGTGATCACTTGGGGCGGGTCGCCGCGCCGGATGACCTGCGCCCACAGATTATTGTAAGGCGGCAATATCGACAGAACCGCATAATCCTTATCGTAACAGTGCATCCCCAAATCATTCCAACCAATGACCACATATTCATTCTGGATAAATCTATTGAAAATCAACGGTAAAAAGCTAGAACCATTCTCGGTTGCAGCGGCCTGCGCAGGCTTATCCACTTTCAGCCGCAGCAGCCCTGCAGCCCCGGCCAGCAGCACAACCAGAACTAACCCCAACAGAAAACGAACTTTGATACTTTTCATGGAAATTCACTCCTCACTCAACACTTGCAATTAAATGATCCGACAAATTTTGAGCAACCGACCTGGCCCCATGTAGTTACAAATTCAAGTGTACCAAATATCCGTGCATTCTCCAAAGATTTCGAACTTGACTAGGTAGGTCCCGGCATTCTATACTATACCCTGGTCATAAATTGCGCTTTTTTTAAGTAGACTCCGGAAAGTACT
>DOTA01000044.1 GCA_003513015.1 Chloroflexota bacterium | reverse complement strand
ACGCGCTCCGGCGAATAAGCCAGATGGAAATCGGCTCCGGCCTGGAGGCCCGATTTTTCGAGGATGGGGGCCACAATGTCAATGGTGGTGCGCGGCGGCGATGTGGATTCGAGCATCACCAGATTACCAGGGCGCAAGTGCGGCACAATCGCTTCCGCCGCAGAGATCACATATGAGAGATCGGCGAGGGGATAATCCCCGGTTGGTAGTTGGTGGTTGATGGTTGACCCTTGCAACTTGCCGCTAGCAACTTGTGGCTTAAAGGGTGTCGGCACCGCAATGATAAACGCATCTGCCTCCTCGGGTTGATCGCAGATTTCGAGATTCCCGGATTTGAGAGCGGCCTGAACGAGCGTGCGCAGCCCCGGTTCATGGATGTGAATTTCTCCACTCTGGAGGGTTTCGACGACCTGTTGGTTAACATCCACCCCCACAACGTGCATCCCGTGGGTGGCAAAAGTGCTGGCGGTAGGCAGACCAATATAGCCCAGACCGAGAACGCAGATTTTGTTGAAGTGCATGGTGGCTCTCCTGTTATTCGTGATTGGGGCAATTGATTAACTGGGAAATCTGCATACTATAACACCCAATTATCTGGTTACCCAATAACCAGTTACCTGCTTCAACGATTAAACCACAGAGACCAAACCTGGGAAAGAGCGCAGTATAGAATGCCCTTGGGGTATAGAATGCCCCAGGCTGAGGATTGCGCCTTCTCAAGTAATACAATGCAATTCTCAGCCGTGATGGGTATAATTTTGGCATATCACTTTAGGAGAACAGATTTCATGAAAAATTCCAATTTCGATTACAGTGTAGGAAACATGCAGGCATCTTACACGGCCTTCATGCAAAGCTATCCTTGCTTTGAGTCTACCAAAATGATTGATGATCTGCGCGCGCGTGACTACGCTCGGCTCGATCAACTCAATCAGGTTTACCTCGATTACACCGGTAGCGGATTGTACGCTTCATCGCAATTGCGCCAGCATATGGATTTGCTCGAAGCTGGCGTGTTTGGCAACCCGCATTCTAAAAATCCCACATCGTTAGCGATGACCCACCTCGTGGAGCAAGCTCGCAATTATGTGCTGCGCTTTTTTAATGCCTCCCCCGCTGAATACGCGGCCATCTTCACCCCCAACGCCAGCGGCGCGCTCAAGTTGGTGGGCGAAGCCTATCCCTTTGCACCGGGCGGGCGCTTTTTACCCGCCTATGACAACCACAACTCGGTCAACGGCATCCGGGAGTTTGCGCGGGCCAAAGGCGCCGAAGTTACCTACCTGCCCACGGTGATGCCCGAACTGCGCTTTGATCCTGAGATGTTAAGCACCGAACTGGCGCGCACTCAGCCTGGCAGTTTTAATCTGTTCGCCTACCCGGCGCAATCCAACTTTAGCGGGGTGCAACATGATCTCAAATGGATCGCGGCCGCTCAGGCTCAGGGCTGGCACGTGCTGCTAGATGCCGCGGCCTACGTCCCCACCAATCGGCTCGATCTAGGCTTGTGGAAACCCGATTTCGTGCCGCTCTCCTTCTACAAAATGTTCGGCTATCCCACTGGCGTGGGCTGCCTGCTGGCCCGCAAAGATACGCTCGCCCAAATGCAGCGTCCCTGGTTTGCAGGCGGCACGATTTCGATCACCTCGGTGCAAGGGGAGGGCTGGCACTATCTGCTCCCCAATGAAGCCGGATTTGAAGATGGCACCATTAACTTCCTGAATTTGCCTGCCATTGAAATTGGCTTGCGCCACCTCACCCAAATTGGAATGGGTACCATCCATGAGAGAGTTTCCTGTCTCACAGGTTGGCTGCTTGACCAGATGACCGCCCTGCATCACAGCAATGGCGCGCCCTTGGTGCAAATCTATGGCCCCACCAATACCGTAGAACGCGGCGGCACGATCTCCTTCAGCCTGGATGACCCCGAGGGCGTGCGACTCGACTATCGCAAAGTGGAGGCTCTCGCCAACCGCGAAAACATCTCGCTGCGCACGGGCTGCTTCTGCAACCCCGGCACTGGCGAAATCGTCCATAACCTGAGCCAGAACGAGATGGCCCAGGCGTTTAATCGCCCCGAACCCATGTCATTTGATTTCTTCTTCGATTGGGCGCGCCGCGAACATGGACGCAACCCCAGCACCTTGCGCATCTCAGTGGGGATTGCCTCCAATTTCGCAGATATTTACCGTTTTATGGCTTTTCTCGCCAGTTTCATCGACAAGCCCGAAGCCGCCATCCAAAAAGTGCAGGTGGAATACCCCATTTACAATCTCACGCGCGATAGTGCCTGAAGCACTCGATTAAAACCGTAAACAACCCACAACCAAAAGCGCAATTGCCATTTTAGAGCAACTGCGCTTTTTGAATTTTCATCACAAAGGTAGGGAGAAATGGTACTGTAAGTTTATTTTTATAACAAATTGGACTAAAGTACTTGCATTAAACCCTTGATTCGTATATACTGTGTATACTTGTGGGTTAAAGTGGATTAAAGTGGAGCGCCGGAGGCCCGGCGTTCTGTTGTTAACCCCAAAGGTAGAACATATGTTTCTCGGACAGTATCATCACAACCTCGATGAAAAAGGACGTCTCACCATTCCAGCTCGCTTTCGCGATGCGCTGGTAGAAGGTGCTTATCTCACGCTGGGCTTTGACCGCAACTTACGCTTGCTCACCCAGGCGGATTTCGAGTTGATGGCCGAGAAAATCAACCATCTCAGCATGACTGATCCCGATATCCGGCAGTTGAGACGCTTGATTTTCGCCAATGCCAGCGAAGTACAACTCGACCGCCTGGGGCGCACGCTCATCCCGCAATTTTTGCGTGAGTTTTGCGGGTTGGAAAGTGAAGCCGTGATCGTCGGCGTAGGCGAAGCCATCGAAATCTGGTCGCCCGCTGCCTGGACCGAGCAAGAAAACCTGATCCAAGATGCCGAGGGCAATGCCCAGCGCTATGCTGAACTCGATCTTTCCATTTAGTTGGGTAGTAGCGTAGTTCTTCGATGGGTAGTTCAACCAACAAACTACCGAACCATCAAACTACCCAACCAAACACAATTACATGCACACCCCCGTACTTTACCACGAAACTATAAAAGCACTACAGCCACAACCCGGCGGCTTGTATGTGGATGGCACCGTAGGCGCAGGCGGTCATGCTTGGGGTATTCTGGAAGCGAGCAGCCCCGATGGAAAGTTATTGGGATTAGATCTCGACCCGCAGGCTTTAGCCCTGGCCCAAGAGCGTTTGGCTCCCTTTGGGGATCGCGTCATCCTGAAGCGAGCCTCATACGTGACTTTGAGAGGGCAACTGGCCGCTTTGGGTTGGGAGGCCATCCACGGGATGGTACTCGACCTGGGTGTTTCTTCGATGCAGTTAGATACGCCCGAGCGCGGCTTTTCCTTCCGCAGCGACGCACCGCTGGATATGCGTTTCAACCCTGAAGCCACAACCACCGCCGCGGATTTGGTGAATACCCTACCCGAAGGCGATCTGGCAGATCTGATTTTCCGCTATGGTGAGGAGCGACGCTCACGTCAGGTGGCCCGAGCGATTGTGGCTGCCCGTCCGCTTTATCGCACGGGAGCGTTGGCCGAGGTGATCGCCAAAGCCACATCCAGCGGCAAGCCCGGCATCCACCCCGCCACGCGCACCTTTCAGGCGCTGCGGATCGCTGTCAATGGTGAGTTGGAGGCCATCGAGCAGGTTTTGCCCCAGGCCATTGAGGCTTTGGCTCCAGGTGGGCGGCTGGCAGTAATCGCCTTTCACTCGCTGGAAGATCGCATTGTGAAACAGTTTTTCCGCCAAGAAAGCCAGGATTGCCTGTGCCCTCCCCGGCAGCCGTTGTGCACCTGTGGCCACAAAGCCAGTTTAACGGAAATCACCCGCAAGCCGCTGCAACCTTCGGAAACGGAAGCCCGCGAAAATCCGAGAGCGCGTAGTTCTCGTCTACGGGTAGCAGAAAAGATCTAAAAGTTAGATAAATTTTGTAAGCGGTTTCTAATCAATATCAGATTAATAAGGCTGCAATGAATCGAGTTCTAAAAATCACACAAGCATATTCTCAAACACCCTGGCGCAAACAAGTGCAAGGCGTGGGTTCATTTTTGGCGATTTTGGTTTTGGGTTTGGTGATCGCCATTATTTATGTAAATGTGAGCGCGGAAGCAGCCACTGTGGGCCTGGATATTCAGGAGTTGCAGATCACGGTTGAGGCGTTGGATCGTTCGATTGCAGATAAAGAAGCAAAATTGGCTTATATCACTTCGGCCGTTGAAATGGAAAAGCGCGCCGAAAAAATGGGCTTTCAGGCAATAACTCCCGGGCAAGCGCTGTATCTGGTTATCCCAGGATATTCGGGACGAACGGCCGCGGTTTTAGCACCTCCCTCTGCTCCGGCACAGGTGCAAACTGTGGCGCTGTCACCTGACTATTCGATTTCTTTGGTGGACTGGATAAAAAAGCAGTTGTATTTGCCAACTGGGCCTTAGGTGTTGTGATGAAAACGGATCAATTTTTACGCTACACAGCATTGGCAGTCATGTTTGGTGTGATGGCGCTGGCCATCATCGGCAAACTGGTTCAGATTCAAGTTTTTCCGCAAAAGGAAGAATTTGAAAAGTTAAACCAATACCATTCCTACGAATTTCGCACGTTGGAACCGGCACGCGGTCAAATCTATGATCGTTGGGGACATTTATTGGCCGGGAATGAAGAGGTTTTCGAGATTGGCGTTGATCTGGCCTCGATGAGAAATCCTGAATCGGTTGCTTTGATGGCCAGCACTTTGCTAGGAAAAGATTACACTGAAACCCTGAATGCCATTGATTTCGGCGAAGATGAAGATGCTCCTTATTTGTATTATCGCCTGGCCGATTACATTCCTGCCGACAAAAAGGCCGAAATCGAACAATATATTGAACGCATTGATCAAAATTCAGAGCCGGGCACAAGCGCCAATGGGAAGACTCATTCTCTGGTGGGAGTGGTCTTTCGGCCACATCTGGCGCGCACCTATCCGGAGGCCACGCTGGGTTCCAATATTTTGGGTTTTGTCAGCCAGGAAAACCTGGGATATTTCGGGGTCGAGCAGCATTACAACAATTTATTAGCCGGAATTTCCAAATCGGTCTGGGTTTCCCTCGATCCTAATTTGGCGGCAGAAATCCCGGAAACATCCACAGGAGCTAGTTTGGTGCTGACCATTGACCGTGAAATTCAAGCCAGCGTGGAGGAAATCCTGGATAAAGCCATTCAATCCAGCGGAGCGGAAGGCGGCACGATCCTGGTAATGGATCCCAAAACAGGAGATATGTTGGCCATGGCTTCCAACCCGCGCATGGACTTAAATGAATACTGGCGGGTGGGTGATTTCTTTAAGACCGATCAACCTTTTAATTTGGGCGTACATAGCTACGAGCCGGGTTCGGTTTTCAAAGTGATTACTATGGCATCCGCGTTGGATAGCGGCGCAGTGAAACGTAACACCACCTTTTTAGATACAGGCGCGATCAATGTGGGCGGGATCACCATCCATAACTGGGACTGGGGAGCCTGGGGCCAGCAAGATATGACAGGCTGCTTGCAACACTCCCTAAACGTTTGCCTGGCTTGGATTGCCACCCAAATGGGCGCCAACACCTTTTATCAATATTTACGCGATTTTGGTTTCGGCCATTTGAGCGGCGTAGAACTTGCCGGAGAAGTAACCGGTCATTTGAAACTACCCGGCGATGGCGATTGGTACGTGGCAGATTTAGGCACTAATTCTTTTGGGCAAGGCATTTCTGTCACACCTATTCAGATGCTCATGGCGATTTCAGCCGTTGCCAATAATGGCAATATGATGGTGCCACATGTGGTCAAATCGGTCATCAACCAAGATCGCCAGTTCGAGGTTGCCCCACAAATTGCTGGAACCCCCATCTCTGCCCAAACAGCACACACCCTCACCGATATGCTGGCGATCTCATTGGAGCAAGAAGCTTCCGTTGCACTCGTCGAAGGCTATCGCGTGGCTGGTAAGACCGGCACGGCGGAAATTGCCGGTGAAGGCGGCTACACCAGCAGCCTGACCAACGCCTCATTTGTTGGTTGGGGACCGGTAGACGATCCGCAATTTCTCGTGTATGTCTGGTTGCAAAAACCGACCACTTCCCCCTGGGGTTCGGTGGTTGCCGCTCCCGTTTTTAGTGAAGTGGTCAACCGGCTGGTTGTTTTAATGGATATTCCCCCCGATGGGATTCGACAGGCCATGGTTGTACCATAAGGAACCCCATGCTCGCACTCGCCGACATCATCGAAGCAATCACAGGGCATCGACCCGCCTGGGCGCATCAAATTATCACCGATGCGTCGGTTGATTCCAGGCAGATCATCCCTGGCGCATTATTTGTGGCGCTTCCGGGCGAGCGAGTAGATGGGCACGATTTTGTGGAGCAGGCTTTTTCCCGGGGCGCTTGCTTCGCCCTGGTGCAGCGCGAAATCCCTGGGGAATACGGCACCCTGGATTTGCGAGGGAGCGCGTTTCCCGAAATGGAACTCCACTCAGAAAATCCTGTGCTGCTCCGGGTGGATGACACTTTGCAAGCCCTACAGCAGATCGCTCGGTTCTGGCGCAGCCGCCTCAACCTACGAGTGATCGGCATCACCGGCAGCGTGGGCAAATCAACCAGCAAAGAGTTGATTGCCACGGTGCTCGAACAAAGTTACAGCACCTTGAAAAATCCGGGCAATCTAAATAACGAAATTGGCTTGCCCCTGACAATTTTGCGCCTGAGTGAAGGCCACCAATGCGCCGTCTTGGAAATGGGATTCTACGTACCAGGAGAAATCCGCTTTTTGTGCGACATCGCCAAACCCGATGTGGGTGTGATCACCAACATCGGCACAGTTCACGCCGAAAGAGCCGGATCGCAAGAAGCCATTGCCCGCGGCAAAGCCGAACTGGTTGAGTCTTTGCCTGCGGCCCCGGATGGCGTTGCCATCCTCAACTACGATGACCGCTGGGTGCGAAGCATGGCCGCCAAAACCCAGGCAAAAATTATGTTTTACGGACTCAACCCCGAAGCTGATATCTGGGCTGATCAAATCGAAGGCCTGGGTTTGGAGGGGATCCGTTTCCGTTTGCACTACCAGCGAGAAATTTTACATTTGCGCGTGCCCTTAATTGGGCGTCATTCTGTGCATACGGTTTTACGGGCCACCGCCGTGGGCCTGGCCGAAGGCATGAATTGGCAAGAAATCATTACCGGTTTGCGCTCCGGGCACACGCAACTCCGTTTGGTGGCGGTGCGCTCCGAAGCCGGTGCTCTTTTATTGGATGACACTTACAATGCCTCCCCCCAATCGATGCTGGCAGCGTTGAATTTACTAGATGAAATGGATGGACGAAAAATCGCGGTTTTAGGTGATATGTTGGAATTAGGCCGATACGAATTACAAGGACACGAACTGGTCGGCAGGCGTGCCGCGCAGGTAGTTGATGAACTCATCACCCTAGGCGAACGCGGCCGCTTAATCGCTGAGGCAGCCTGTCGGGGCGGCTTTCCATCCCATCAAGTCACCGAACTTGAAGAAAGCGATCAGGCCATCGCCTTTCTTCAAGATCACTTGCGGGAAAATGATGTGGTTTTAGTCAAAGGTTCCCGCGGCATGCGCATGGATCGCATTGTGGCCGCCCTGGAGGCGCCTCGATGAATCAAACATCCATGTCGATGGCCTTAGCGGGCTTCAGTTTTATGATGACGGTTATTTGGGGGCCGCCATTCATCCGCATACTGCGCTATTTCAAAATTGGCGAATCAATCCGCGTAGATGGTCCGGAACGTCATTTCTCGAAACTTGGCACCCCTACGATGGGCGGCCTGATGATCGTCGTGNNCTGGTAGCAGCCTTCGGTTTGTATCATATCCTCGATGCTCCGCATCTGTTTTTACCGGGCTTTGATGTTGAATTCAAAATCGGCATTTGGTATATCCCGGTAGCGGCCTTCATCATCGTGGCCATGTCAAACGCGGTGAATTTCACCGATGGATTGGATGGCCTTTCGGGCTTGATTGCGGCGACAGCCTTCGCCACATATGGCGGCATCGCCCTTCTGCAAGGGCAAGTTTACCTGGCACGTTTCTGCTTTACGTTGGTTGGTGCTTTATTTGGTTTCTTGTGGTTCAACGTTCACCCCGCCGAACTTTTTATGGGTGATACCGGCTCTCTGGCNNAGCGAATTGCTCAGTTCGATGCTGCAAGTCGGATACTTCAAATTAACCAAACGCATCTACGGCGAGGGCCGGCGCTTGTTCAAAATGGCCCCGTTGCACCATCATTTCGAACTCGTCGGTTGGAGTGAAACCCAGATTGTACAGCGCTTTTGGTTGGTAAGCTTATTGGCGGCCATGATCGGCATTGCCCTGGCGGTCACATATTGATATGAACGATTGGAATGGTGTTCGGGTTTTGATGATCGGGGCAGCCCGTCAGGGAACTGCACTGGCACGCTATCTCGCCAGGCGCGGCGCCCAGGTGGTGCTCAACGATGCCCGTTCAGCCGAAGACTTGAGCGAAATCCGCGCGACCCTGGCCGATCTTCCCGTAGAATGGGCATTGGGCGGACACCCGCTCTCCCTGCTGGAGGGCACCGATCTGATTTGCCCCTCCGGCGGCGTACCGCTAGAGTTACCGCTGATCGCTGAGGCCCAAAAGCGCGGCATCCCGCTCTCCAACGATTCACAAATTTTTCTCGAAACCGCACCCTGCAAAGTGATCGGCATCACTGGTTCGGCAGGCAAAACCACCACCACTACCTTGGTTGGGCGCATGGCTCAGGCCGCTGGCAAAGCCTGGGTCGGCGGCAATATTGGCAACCCTCTGATCGCCGATCTCGATAAAATCTCTGCGGATGATCTGGTGGTGATGGAACTCTCCAGCTTTCAGTTAGAAGTGATGACCTGCTCACCTCAGGTGGCCGCGCTGCTGAATATCACTCCCAACCATTTAGACCGTCATGGCACGATGGAAGCCTACACCGCTGCCAANNTTGGGCCGCGATGATCCTGGAGCCTGGGGCTTAGCGGATTCCGTTCGAGGTGGCCTGGTTTCCTTTGGGGTCAGCCAGCCCTCCGAGGGCCAAGTGGGCTGCTTCCTTTCCGGAGAACAGATTGCCCTCTGGGATGGAACCTCCCTCCAACCCCTGATCCCCGCTGAAATCATCCGTCTGCGCGGGCGACACAATCTCTATAATGTGCTGGCGGCCTGTGCCATCGCATCTGCCGCCGGNNGCCATGCGTGCCGGTGTGGAAGGTTTCGGCGGTGTGCCGCATCGCCTGGAGCTCGTGCGCACCTGGGGGGGAGCAGCCTGGTATAACGATTCGATTGCCACTGCGCCTGAGCGAGCCATAGCCGCTATCTGCGCTTTCGATGAGCCGTTGGTCCTGCTCTTGGGCGGGCGCGACAAGAAATTACCCTGGGACGAGCTGGCAACTCTCATTCATCAGCGTGTAGATCATGTAATTTTGTTCGGTGAAGCCGCCGATTTGATCGAGCGGGCGATCCGTTCACAGGCCAGTGAGCGCCCCTATACACTAGCGCGTTGCGAAGATTTACGGCAAGCGGTGCAAGCCGTTGCTGAAGTTGTGGAGCCGGGGGATGTGGTTTTGCTTTCACCCGGCGGAACCAGTTTTGACGCCTTTCGCGATTTTGCGGAACGCGGGGAGCAGTATCGATTATGGGTCAACGAATTATCTTAGGCTCCAACCAAGCGCCGCGGACTTTTTCTGGCGCCAAGGCGGTACAACAGCCCCTGCGGCTGCGCCTGGATGTACCTCTATTAGGTACGGTTTTTACTTTATTGGCCATCGGCATTTTGATGCTGTTTTCGGCCA
>DOTA01000466.1 GCA_003513015.1 Chloroflexota bacterium | reverse complement strand
GCATGCGATCATGGTAACTAAAGGAAAGATATTGGATGTGATTGTAAAGGCGGTTGCGTAAATCGAAGGAGATGTGCTGCGAAATCCAGGCCCCCAGGTAACTCTGGAAAAATGAGAGAACGGCGCGCAGCAAGCCAATCCCTAAAATCACCAGAGCGGCGGTTACCAGATAGCCTTCGTGTCCTCCAGAAAGGCCATAGTCGATCACGTTGCCGATGATCGAAGGCACCACCAATTGCGTAGCGGTGATCAACAACAAAATGAGCAGACTCACGAGAATCTGCCAGCCATAGGGAGCCAAAATGGGTCTCAGCCGAAGTAGATATTTCATGATGAAAAAAGAGAGCGTTACAGCGTAAAGGTGATAACTTTTTCGTGGACGATTTTCTTTTCGGGCATGGCGATGATTTGATCGCCCTCGGTGATTTCGTCAATGCTAGCGCTGTAGAAGATGATCACGCGGGCCGTGAATTCCCCATGGGGATCAGCGCTGCGCAAATGCAGGGTGTATTGCATTTTTGCATCAATGGCCTCGATGAAATTAACCGCTGCAACCGGATTGCCCAAGAGATCCGTGATGAAAATTTCGCCGCTGGGAGGTTTCAAAAAGGGGGTCAGTTCCAGCGAAAGGCGCAGACGCACCCCGTCGGAGTACGGAGTCACTCCTAAATCTCGGATGCGAACTTCGTCTGGGGGTACAGGAATCTCTGAAAGATCGGTAAATTGAATATCCATAGTTTTATTCGTCATACATGTAGATGGGTTCAGCGTAATAGCGCACGCGTTTGCGAGAGAGGCTTTCTTGCAGCCATTCTTGAAGTTGCGCGTTCTTTTGCTCGATGGTTTGGTGGCTGTTCAAAATCCCCAGCGGGAAGTTGACATGCAGCGCCCGCCCCGAAATGGTGAAGCGGGTGCTACCCGCGGGCATCAGGCAGCCTTCGGCAGCCAGGCAGAGCACATCATCCACGCGGAAGGGGGGTAGCAGCACCAACCCGCTCAATTCTGTATAAAAATTTTTAAGCGTTTCGATTTTGTAGCTGGTGGTGCGATCCATGTGGGTATTATCGGCGTAACTTTTTACCAGGGCGTTCAAGACTTTGACACGCTTCATCAATTCGAGGGTTTGGGTGTAAGCAGTGTAGATGCGACCGTCGGGTAATTGAATCAAGGCCAGGGAGTGAATATCGAGCAGATCACGAAAAAGGTGTTCTTCGTGGCTGGGAAGCAAAGTCAGGTTCGGCACGGTGCGCGCCCAATCGAGCAGGGTGTCGGCGTTAGCGCCCCAAACCACGTGATTCCAGGGGTTTAAATCCAAACCGGGATCATCTGCCAAAACGATCTGCGCGATCGTGTGCGGCACGCCCATTTCTTGCAAGGCGGTGGTACGGTTGGCACCATCCAGCACCATGTAACGATCACTGCCATCTTCCAGGGGCATCACAATGGGCGGGTTCCGCAAAACGCCACTTTCTTCGATCCCGCGGATAATGGGCGGCGTGCGTTGATGATCGTGAAATTCGTGCAAAACCAGTTTTTCAACCGGCAAAATTTCTAAATGCGGCATGGCTTGGGGGCTACTCACGCTCTGGCTCCAAAGATGATAATTCGGCGGTGATGGATGGGGACCGCCACCCCCTTGCAGGGTTCAAGCGTACCACGATTTTAGATGATCGTCAAAAAAGTAGGGTAGGGGATTTTTAGAGGATGCCAGCAACCGCGGAGCGACCTTCAACAAGTTCAATGTGCTGGAATCAAAAGCTCCCGCGAAAGATCGCAGGAGCTTCGAACCTGAAATTGAGATGGCTACCGTTAATCGTGGCAGTACGCCAAACCGACCGTGCCGGGGCCCACATGGGTACCAATCACGGGGCTAACTTCTGAGAAAATTTGTTCCACAACATCCAGTTGATCGCTGGTGAACGTCAAGAGAGCTTTCGCGTCTTCCAGTGCATTGGCATTCAAGGTAGCCAGGCGAATATTAGGCTTACCAGCCAAACGCCCCACCACAATCTCGGCAACGCGGTTGTGAGCTTTCTTTTTGGTGCGCACGCGTTCCAGCGCTTCGATTTTGCCATCTTCGATGGTCAGCAACGGTTTCATTTGCAGCGCGGTTCCTAAAAAGCGCGAGGCCCCACCAATGCGTCCGCCGCGATGCAAAAATTCAAGGGTATCGACAGCGAAAATGATACCCGAATTGGCGCGGGTCTTTTCGGCCACCGCCACGCATTCGGCCAGTGAAGCACCATCCGCCGCCGCACGGGCCGCGGCCAAAACCTGAAAACCCATCGCCATGGCAGTTGTTTGGGAGTCGAAAATCTCAATGGCGGCATCGGGCAGAGCTTGTTTCGCCTGCGTAGCAGATGCAATTGTGCCGGAGAGATAATTAGAAATCAAAATCGCCAAAACATCGTACCCCTCCGCGTGCAATTGGCGAAAAATTTGCTCAAATGCAGGGATTGGCGGCTGGGAGGTGCTGGGCATCACCTTGGCGGTTTGCAGGCGATCATAAAATTCTGTGGGTTTGATATCAATGTCATCGCGCAAGGTCTCCCCATCCCAAATAACCACTAACGGCGCAACCGGGATTTTGTACTGCTCGACCAACTCTTTGGGAAGATAGGCGGTGCTATCAGTTACAACGGCAACTTTTGACATAGGTGACTCTCCTTAAAATAATTGATTTAAATAAAAACGGCCTTTCGCCCAAGTTTAGTAACCCCCTGGTTTTCGCAAAGTTACGAGACCGGCTTTAAGCCGGCACAAAAAAAAGAGCGGTTATCCGCTCCTTTTAGCGCCCTCGGTGCGACTCGAACGCACGACCCCTTAGTCCGCAACCAAGTGCTCTATCCACTGAGCTACGAGGGCAAGGTGGCCCCAATTTTACTGCAAGCAATCTAAAATGACAACGCCACGATTAGACAAAATGATAATGTGTGTCCCTCTCGTGCTATACTTGGCAAAATTGAAATTGAGTAATGGGTAACGAGTGATTAGGCAAAAAATGAATTCCTCAGCACTCAAACACCTGAAACTTGTCACCTGATACCTGACACTCCTATGAAACATATCGCCCGCTCCACCTTAATGATCGCCATCTTCTTCGGCCTGGAAAAAGGTTTGGGATTTATCCGCAACATCCTGATTTCGCGCTCCTTTTCCGCTCACCCCGAATTACTGGATGCCTTCAACGCTGCCAATAACATCCCCGATTTGCTGTTTGCGCTGATCTCCGGGGGCGCCCTGGCGCTGGCCTTCATCCCGGTACTCTCGGAATACCTGGAAAAGCGGGATCGCCCCGCCGCCTGGGATTTGTTCTCGCGCATCACTAATTTGGTATTTTTGCTGACCCTGGGATTATCCATAGTGATTGCCCTCTTCGCCGATCAATTGGTGCGCTCGCGGCTGGGGATTGCCCCCGGCTTTGGGCCAGAACAGCAGGCCCTGGTCGCAGATTTAATGCGCCTTAACCTGATCGCCACCATGCTTTTCTCGCTGGCCGGGCTGGCAATTGCCGGTTTGCAAGCCAACCAGCACTTCTTGTTGCCGGCGCTCGCTCCCAGCATGTACGATCTCGGCGCGCTGGTCGGGATTCTGATCCTGGTGCCAGAAACACCTCTGCAACTGGGGCCGATTACGCTGCCCGCTTTGGGGTTGGGGATCCACGGTTTGGTGTATGGCACCATCTTGGGGGCTGCGCTTTTCCTGGGGGTGCAGATTCCGGGATTAGTTCACTTTGGTTTCCGCTGGAGCGCCAAAATTGATCTGAAACACCCCGGGGTCCGGCAAGTGATTCTGATTATGGGGCCGCGCGTCCTGACAGTTTTCTTCATCCAATTAATTTTCATCATGCAAGATAACATCGCCTCACGGCTGGCGGCGGGTTCGGTGACGGCCCTGGTGTATGGCTGGCTATTCTCGCAAGTGCCCGAATCGCTAATTGGCACCGCTATTGGCACGGCGCTGCTGCCCACCATCTCGGAGCAAGCCGCCCGGCAAGATTTCGCCGCCTTTGAACGCACCGTGAATGCCACCTTGCGCGTGATCCTGGCGATGACCATCCCGCTGGCCGCCATTCTGATCGCCGGTATCCACCCGCTGATTCCCATCTTAGGGTTTGATCCCGCGGTTTCGGAAATGGTGATCTGGACTTCGCGGGCTTACATGCTGGGGCTGGTGGGTTATTCCATCCAGGAGTTGACCGCTCGATCATTTTACGCCCGGCAAGATGCCCGCACCCCCTTGGTGACGATTACGCTCACCGCACTGACCTTTGGCCTGTTGGCCGTTTTTCTGGCCTTGGGTCTGAACCTCGGCGCTCCCGGCATTGCCCTGGCGAACACGCTGGCCTTCACCCTGCAAGCCCTGGGAATGGTCTGGCTGCTCAATCGGCAATTTCCGGGAATCGCCAAAGTGGGCAATACACTCTGGCGAGTGGCGCTAGTGGCTGTAGGTGCTGCTGGGCTGGTGTATGCATTATTGACCTGGCTGCCCCTGGCTAGTCTCTCGCTGATAGTCGGGCTGCTCGCCACGTTGACCATTTTGGGCGGCATGACGCTGCTCTGCATCCCCTTCATCTGGCCAGAAATCAAGCTACTATTGAAGCTGTGAGAACCAGCCGCAAATCGCAAGCTGATCCGCACACCTGTTTACTTGTCTACCATGTTTACATCTATCCCTAACCCCCAACAAGCCCAGGATTACCTGAACGAAGCGGAAGCCCGCAACCCCGGCCCGTGGGTGGCACATTCCCTCCAGGTAGCGGAGGCCGCCCAAAGGATTGCCGCGGCCCACCCGGAACTCGACCCGGAGGTAGCACACACCCTGGGGTTGCTGCACGATATTGGCCGCCGTGCGGGCATTGCCGGGATGCGGCATGTGGTGGATGGCTACTACTTCCTGATCGCCGAAGGTTTTCCCACGGCGGCCCGTATCTGCCTGACGCACTCGTACCCTATCCCGAATGTGCGCGCCGGGTCCAGCGTGTGGGATGGCTCCACCACCGAAAAGCAGTTTGTGGCCGAGTATCTGGCGCAAATCGAGTACACGCCCTACGACCGGCTGATCCAACTCTGTGACGCCCTCTGCCTGCCCCGCGGCCCGGTGCTGATGGAAAAACGCATGGTAGACGTCACCCTGCGTCACGGCTCCAACGAATTCACCACTCGCAAGTGGCAGGCCTTTTTCGACATTCAAAAAGAATTTGAGACGATCATCGGCCAGTCGCTCTATAGTCTGCTACCTGGTGTGGTGGAAAACACCTTCGGATTTACACCATGAGTGCTTCAAAAACAGATCAAACCTTACGGCTGGCCGATGGGCGACAACTGGGCTTTGCCGAATATGGCGACCCTCAGGACAAACCCGTTTTCTTTTTCCCAGGCGGGCCTAGCACGCGCTTATTCCACCATCCTAACCATGAGATTGCAATATCTTTGGGCGCTCGCATTCTAATCCTTGACCGTCCCGGTTATGGGCTATCCACCTTCCAACCCGGGCGCACGCTGCTCGATTGGCCCGCGGATGTCTGCGAGTTGGCCGAGGCCCTGAAGATCGATACTTTCGCCGTGGCCGGAATTTCAGCCGGAGCACCCTATGTGGCCGCCTGCGCCTACAAAATCCCGGATCGGGTTACTCATGCAAGCCTCATCAGCGGCGTTGGGCCGACCGATCTTGAAAGCGATACCCAAAAACTCTACCGCAAACGCCAGAGGGCCATCACGCTGGCCCGGAAAGCCCCCTGGTTACTCAGGCCGTTGATCTGGCTGCTACAAAATCCCCGGCGCGACCCTGAACGTTATTTTCAGAATACTTTTGCAGAATCATCCCCGCCCGATCAGGACATTCTCAGCCAGCCTGAAATCAAAGCGATGCTGATCCCCAACTGGCTGGAAGGCGTGCGCCAGGGAGTGCGCGGTTTTGCCTGGGAAGGCGTGATTTTCTCCCATCCCTGGGGATTCCCGCTAGAAGAAATTTCCGTGCCTGTTTCCATCTGGCATGGTGACATGGACGCCTGCATGCCGTTATCGATGGCTGAATCCCTCGCGCAAAGTATCCCTGATTGCAAGTTACGCGTAATCCCCGGCGAAGGACATTTTCTGCTGTTCAAATATTGGCGAGAAATTTTGACCGACCTTTTGCAGCCACCCACCGGAGTCCCTTCATGAATCCTGAAACCCTGCTCGATATCCTTCACCGCAACGCCATCCCCATCCCCTGGAGCGAAGGCGATAACATCCCCTGGAATGAGCCTGAATTCAGCAAACGCATGCTCAAAGAGCACCTCACGCAAGATCATGATCTCGCCAGCCGCCGTAGCGAAAAAATTGATCTGCATGTGCAGTTCATTCATCAAGATGTGCTCACAGGCCAGCCCGGACACTTGCTCGATTTAGCCTGCGGCCCCGGCCTGTATGCCAGCCGTTTGGCAAAATTAGGACACACCATTCACGGGATCGACTACTCCCCAGCCTCGATAGCCTATGCGCAAAAAACCACCCGCACTGAAAACCTGGCCAGCACCTACCAACACGCCGACATCCGCACAACTGAATACGGCGATGGGTACGATGCTGCCCTGCTGATCTATGGTGAGTTCAATGTGTTCAAACCCGCAGACATTCGACAAATTGTGCGCAAAATTCACGCTGCACTCAAACCGGGCGGCAAACTCATCACGGAGCCACACACCTTCGAAGCGATAGAAGGAATCGGGAAGCATTCGACATCTTGGTTCACTTCGGAGGAAGGGCTATTTTCACCCAAACCACATCTGGTTCTGACCGAAAATTTTTGGGACGAAACCCAGAAAACGGCTACCATTCGCCATTTTGTAGTAGATGCCACCACTGGAAACGTGATACGATATGCGCAAAGCCTGCAAGCCTACACCCCCGCAGCCTACCGCAAGTTGCTGACAGAATGCGGGTTCCGTGAAATCCAATTTTACCCGGCCCTCACCGGCAACCCCGACCCCGAACAAGCCTCCCTACTCGCCATCACGGCTGTCAAAGCCTGAACCGGAGAAACCTGAATGAATAAAGACCGTTACGATGAATATCTTAAAAACTATATCCGCGAGGCCCTGATCTACGGCGATAAGGATATTGGCCAGGCCGCCAATTACCTGATGTCTCAACGCACCCCGCGCTTTTTCGCCAAACAAGAGCAAAAAGAAGCCCTGCGGCGCGCCCAAAAAGTGTTCACATCCTACCAGGATCGCCCCTTGTGGTTCGTGCTCAAATGCTTCGACCTGACCGAAAACGATCTCAAATAAACAGAAACCACATGCCCAAAGCTTTGCGTTGGTTGACGGCGCTGGTGATCTTCTCGCTTTCAATGGGATTATGGGGATCATCCATCCCAAAGGTGGAGGCTGCTACCTGGGAAGCCAAAGTGGACCCCTGGGTTTTAACCGCTTCCACAGCGGGGGAAACTGAATTTCTGGTATTTTTGGGTGCTCACGCTGATTTAAGTGCCGCGGCTGCCCTGGAGAGCAAAACCGCCAAGGGAGCCTTTGTTTACACCTCCCTGACCTCCATAGCGGAATCCTCTCAAAAGTCGCTGCGCACGGCGCTGGATACTCTGGGGGTGGCCTACCAACCCTTTTGGGTGGTCAACGCTCTGTGGGTGCGCGGTGATCTCGCTCTCATCCAACAAATTGCCCAACGCTCAGAAGTGGCGCATATTTATGCCAATCCGCAAGTGCAGTTATCTCTGCCGGAACCGCCAGCCGCGCCTTTGGAACCGCTCTCTGTCAGTAGCGTCGAGTGGAATATCTTGAAAATCAACGCCGATGATGTTTGGGCCGCAGGTTTCACCGGTCAGGGCGTGGTGGTCGGCGGAGCCGATACCGGCTACATTTGGGATCACCCCGCGCTGATCAACCAATACCGCGGCTGGGATGGCGCCGCGGTGGATCACAATTACAACTGGCACGATGCTACCCGCCTTTCGCCCGCTGTGCCGGTAGACCCTTACGGTCATGGCACGCACACGATGGGCACGATGGTGGGCGATGATGGAGCTGGCAACCAGATTGGGGTAGCGCCCGGGGCGCAGTGGATGGGCTGCCGCAATATGGATAACAGCGGCTATGGCACGCCGGCGCGTTATATCGAGTGCTACGAGTGGTTTATCGCGCCATACCCCATTGGCGGCGATCCTTTCATAGATGGCGACCCCAGCAAAGCCCCGGATGTGATCAACAACTCCTGGGCTTGCCCCACTTCGGAGGGCTGCACCGATCCCAACGTGCTGCTGGCTGCCGTGCAAGCGGTGCGCGCCGCGGGCATTGTGACAGCCCATTCGGCAGGGAACGAGGGCAGCACTTGCGGCAGCGTGCAAACGCCCGCGGCCATCTACGCCGAATCGTTTTCAGTGGGGGCAGTCAGCAGCAGCGATAGCATTGCCAGTTTTAGCAGCCGCGGCCCGGTGACGATGGATGGCAGCAACCGTTTGAAGCCCAATGTTTCAGCACCCGGGGTCAGTATCCGCTCCAGCGTGCCAGGAGATACCTATGGCTACAAACAAGGCACTAGTATGGCCGCGCCGCATATCGCCGGGGTGGTGGCCCTGCTGATTTCAGCAAACCCCGCACTGGCCGGGCAGGTAGATGTACTCGAATCCCTAATCGAAGAAACCGCTGTGCCGCTCTACACCAGCGAGGGCTGCGGCGGCGACACGCAGACCAGCCTGCCTAACCACACCTACGGTTGGGGCCGGGTAGACGCCTGGGCAGCTTATCAGGAGATTCCATTCGGGTTATTCGTGAATAAAATCGCCACTGCCGCGGTTCTTCCGGGCTACCCGATAACCTATACGTTATCCGTCGCGAACACTCATCCGTTTTCAGCAACGCACAATATCATTCTGACAGATACCATCCCAGTAGGAACAGATTTCATCGCGGCGACGGGTAGCTATTCGATAACGAAGGCCGGGGTGCGTTGGGAAATCGGGGATCTGGCAGCGGGGATTTCGAGTACCGTGAATCTGATGGTGCAGGTGCCAGCCACGGCAACGAAAACGATCACCAACGCATACTATGGGGCGTTGAGCAATGAAGTTGCGCCGGTTTCGGGTGTTCCGGTAAGCACTTTTGTGCAAATTCCAGGTGTAGCTTTATCAGGCGGCCAATCTGGGGTCTTATACAATCCCTGTGATGCATCAAGCACCCTGATGTACACCCACCAGATTACCAATACGGGTAATTACACCGACTCTTTTCACTTGATGGCAGATAGCAGCCAGGGGTGGGCAAACCTGGATCTGAAGGTTGTTTTGGCAACTGGCGAATCTGCATTCTTTGATCTCGAAATCACCCCGACCTGCCCAATGACACCGGGAACGGTGGACTTTACCACCCTTATAGCAACTTCATCTACTCTTTCGTCCGTTACGGCCACGCTCACCGATACCACCCGGATCGGATACCGTTGGTTTTATCCCCTAATTTTTAGGGAACCGTAAAAATTTACAAAAGAAANNTCGATCACCCAACGCTTTCGGGTTCTTTTTTCAACTCAGAACCGGCCATCAGCAGGCCCAAATCGGATTTACTGACCGCATCCACCGGCACCACGGCCACAATCTCGCCATGGAACATCACGGCGATGCGATCAGCCAGCGATTTGATTTCATCCAGTTCGGCAGAGATCAACAGCACCGCCGCGCCGGCATCGCGTTCCTTGATGATCTGTTTATGGATGTATTCGATGGAGCCGACATCCAGGCCGCGGGTGGGTTGGTTGGCGATCAGTAATTTGACCGGGCGGCTGAGTTCGCGCGCCACGATCACTTTTTGTTGGTTTCCGCCCGACAGGTTCCCGGCAGGCACCTGCGGGCCGGGCGTGCGCACATCAAATTGTTCAACTAATTCGACAGAATTACCCAGCACAGCCTGAAAATTTCGCCGGCCGTTCTGGGCATAAGGTTTTTTGTAATAAGATGACAAAACCAGATTGTCAGCAATCGAATAGGGCAGCACCAGACCATGTTTCTGGCGATCTTCGGGGATGTGGGAAACACCAGCTTCCGTTAGCGCTCGGGGATTTTCAAAGGGGACAACCACTCCATTTAGATGGATCGTCCCGCTGAGCACGGCGCGCAGCCCGGTAAGGGCTTCCGCTAATTCGGTTTGCCCGTTGCCCTGGACACCCGCAATGCCCAAAATCTCACCGGCGCGCACATCAAACGATACTTGCCGCACCACTTCAACCTGGCGCTCATCATACACGGATAAATCTTTTACTTCCAACACAATCTCTTTAGGCTGAGCGGGACCTTTCTCAACTTCCAAGAGGACTTCGCGCCCGACCATCATTTCGGCCAGTCCGTTTTCATCGGTTTCAGCCGGGGTGGTTGTGCCAACAACCTGCCCACGCCGCATGACGGTGATGCTATCAGAGACCGCCAGCACCTCTTTGAGCTTGTGGGTAATAAAAATAATGGAAACACCCCGCTCGGTAAGCTGGCGCATCACCCGGAAGAGGCCCTCAACTTCTTGGGGCGTAAGCACCGCGGTGGGCTCATCCAGCACCAAAATCTTGGCTTTGCGATATAAAGCTTTGACAATCTCAACGCGCTGCTGGATACCCACAGGGAGTTCTTCCACAATGGCGCGGGGGTCAACATCCAGGCCGTATTGCTGGGAAAGTTCTCGAATTTCCCGCCGGGCGGTGCGCAAATCCAGTTTGGTGGCGCGCGTCACCTCAGAGCCTAAGATGATATTTTCGGCTACCGAGAAGACCGGCACCAACATGAAATGCTGGTGTACCATGCCGATGCCGGCAGAGATGGCATCGTGCGGATTGTGAATCTCGGCGGGTTGGCCATCTACGAAAAATTCGCCTTCATCTGGGCTGTAAAGGCCGTAGATCACATTCATCAGGGTTGATTTTCCGGCCCCATTTTCACCCAACAAGGCGTGGATTTCACCCTTTTTAAGGGCGAAATTGACCCGGTCATTGGCGAGCACACCCGGAAAACGTTTGGTGATATTGCGGACTTCGAGGGCAAGCGTTTCGCTCATGGCCTACTCCTTCTCGTAAGGTGCGCCATCGGCTGCGGGGACTCGTGTGCGCCCCACAAAACCGGCCAAAACTAGGATGGTCATCACATAGGGGATCATGCCGATAAATTGATGGGGAATATCCACTCCTGCAAATTGCACCTGGGTTTGAATAGCAGAGGTCAACCCAAAGAAGAGGGCTGCACCCCAGGCTCCCAGCGGGGTGTACTTACCAAAGAGCATCACGGCTAGGGCGATAAAGCCGCGCCCATTGGTCATCACGCGTTCAAAGGAACCAACCGCTTCCAGGGTGAGAAAGGCACCCGCCAAACCGGCAATGGCGCCACCCAAAACTACGTTAGCGTAGCGCATGAAATAAACATCCACGCCCACCGTATCGGCCGCGCGGGGGTGTTCACCTACGGCGCGGGTGCGCAAGCCCCATTTTGTATAGAATAAAACGTACTGAACGACAAACACCAAAACGATGGCAGCGTAGGTGATCGGGGGGTTGTCGAAAAAGACTTTTCCTACCAGCGGCAAATTTGCCAAAGGACCCAGCGGGATGGGTTTTAATTTACCATCGATGGCCAGACCAACCTGGTAAAAATAGCCCGTGAGACCAATGGCGATGATATTGATAACCGTGCCACCAATAATTTGATCGAGTTTTAGGGTGACAGACATGAAGGCCAGCAACAAGCCCATCAGAGCACCGGTGAGCACTCCACCCACAACCCCTAGCCAAAGGCTTTTCGTCCAAGCCGTCACCAGAAAACCTACAAAAGCCGACATTAACATCTGGCCTTCGATGCCGATATTGATCACACCAGCCCGCTCACCCAAAAGACCACACAAAGCGCCCAGCACTAATGGGGTAGAGTAGCGCACCGTGGAGGCCAATACGGCTTCGGTAATCTGAGGGTCGCGGAAATAGAAATAAAGGGTGGTCATCAGGACGACCAAACCCAGCCCGGTGAGCACGCCATAACGGCGCAGAAAATACTTCCAATTGGGGAGAGATGAATACGTATCTGCCATCATAGCTACCTACTGCTGTCCCCAACCGGTGCTCAGGGTAATTTTTTCTTCTTCACCAGCAGCGCGTATGCGGAAGACTTTGCGCACGATCACATCCGCGGCCACAAAGAAGAGCATCAGGGCCTGGATAACATCAACGATTTCTTTAGCAACACCTGCATCGAATTGCATCTGGCTGGCCCCAGCCTTCATTGCACCGATTAATATGGCAGCTGGGATGACTCCCAAAGGCGAGGTTTTCCCGAGCAAAGCAATGGTAATACCATCAAAGCCCAAACCGATGTTAAAACCCGGTTGGAAGCGCCCCACCACGCCTTGTGTCTCGACTGCGCCCCCCATCCCTGCCAGGGCACCGCTCAAGACCATGGTTAAGATAATCGTAAAAGCCACCTTGATGCCCGCATAACGGGCAGCATTGGGATTCAAACCTACCGTTCGAATATCAAAGCCCAAGGTAGTCCGGCTTAATATCCACCAAATTAATATTGACATCAAAATCGCCAACACAAATCCCAAGGGAATATTAGCAATACTTGGAATTTTGGCACTCGCCATAATTTCTGGGGTACGGGCCAACACGTTACCAGAGGAAGTATCCTTCAAGGGGCCGCTCGCCAGGTAATCTGTGATATTGATTGCAATATAGTTGAGCATAATAGTGGTGATGACTTCATGTGCCCCGGTGTAAACTTTTAGCGCCCCCGGGATGGCCCCATACAAAGCTCCTGCCAGAGCGCCACCCAACAAAGCCAGCGGCACGTGGATGATCGAGGGCAAGCCATCAATCCCAAATCCAATCGCCGCAGCAATCATTGCACCAAATAACAACTGACCTTGTGCACCGATGTTGAACAATCCAGCCTTAAACGCAAAAGCCACCGCTAAGCCACTAAAAACCAAGGGCGTGGCTTTTTCCAGTGTACGACCCAACGCTGTCATACTGCCAAATGCACCCCGAAACAAAGCCACATAGGCCTGAATGGGATTCGCACCTGAAACTAAAAGAATAATTGCGCCGATCAACAAAGCCAATACAACCGCGGCGAGGGGAATGTTAATGGCATGCCATATTTTAATTAGAAAACCCTTGCTGCGCTTACTAACAGCAGGGTCAACAGAACCTGTGCTCATAAATATCTTCTCCTCATCAACGGAGGAAGCCATACCCAGAACGCTTTATTCAATTTATCCCAGATTCTATCAAAAAACATCAAAATGCGGCGCACTCTCAGGAGTGAGTGCGCCGCACTCGAATGTGTTATCTGTCGAAAGGCTTAGGGAGCATATCCGGTGGAAACGCTGCCATCCTGCAAGCCAGCATCGATTTCAGCCAGTTTGTCCTTGACTTCTTGGGGTACCTTGCTTTCGAAATCATGGAAGGATGCCAAGCCAGTAGCACCAAAATAAAGGCCAGCTGGTTTAGAACCTTCTTTGGCCAGTTTGACCAAGTCGAAAACACCTGGGGTAATCAGTTTCATGGCGCTGGAGATCAAGCAAGGATGCGCCTCGGGCACGGTTTCCCATTGATCACTGTCTACACCAATGCACAACAGACCTGCATGCGAAGCAACTTCGATGATGGCACCGTTACCGGTCTTACCACCAGCACCAAAGACCACATCGGCACCGTTATCAATGGCCTGCTTGGCAGTAGTTGCACCCCATTCAGGATCGGTGAAAGCCACATCTGCACCACCAGGGTGGTAGGTAGAGATCAGGTTGATTCCAGGGTTGATGTACTTCGCGCCAGCTTCATAGCCTTCTTTAAACGCTACAACCGGGGGAACCAAGTCTGTACCGAGAACTGCGGCAACCGTGCCAGTCTTAGACATCATGGCAGCCAACGCACCAGCCAGGAAGCCCGCTTTATCTTCAGGGAAGAGCAAGCCGGTCACATTGGCAACCGAACCATCGTTCCACTGATCAACACCGATGAATTGGATATTGGGATTCTTGCCAGCAGCCTCGATGGTAGCATCAGCCATAAGAAAACCAACGGTAACAATCACATCATACTTTTTGTCAGCGAACAGTGCGATGTTGGCAGCATAATCTTTGGCATCCTTCGTTTCAACGTAGTTGACTACTGCGCCTAAATCCTTCTCAGCCTGTTGCACACCTTCCCAAGCTGATTGGTTGAAGGATTTGTCATCGACCTCGCCTACGTCGGTAACCAGACCGACACAGAACACATCATCCTGTGCACAGTCAGCTTCACCGCCGCCGCCACAGCTTGCCAAAAGCATCGCCGTAAGAACAACAAGGGAGAGCAAGAAAAACAATTTTTTCGACATAAGGGTGTTCCTCCTACAGAACTTTGAATTTTTTTGGGGTTCGTCGAATGATGGTGCTATTCCATCGTATGCAGTTTAGCATGAAGCACATTCTCAGGCAATATGCCATATAGCATATTTTGAGCGTGATGGCGCGCAATACCGTTCATTTTATGGAATATTAACAGTAGTTTCATCCACCAAAACCATATATCCGGAACTGACATCTGCCAGCATCTGCTCGATGAACTGCTGACGTCCCGGGCTTAATAGATCAGGATTGACATGGGTGATGGCGAGGGGCACGTTTATTTGGGTTCCATCTGCACCCGAGGCAAATTCGGGCCAGTAATCTTCAAAGGCCTGGTACATATCAAATTCCAGGGAGCAAACCCATTGGGCGCTGATATCTTCGAGGGGCGCGCCGGTCCCAATGATTTCCACTTCTTCTTGGGCCAGGTAACGCAGGAGTTGATCGCTATGAACTTCGGGGGAAATAAAAATCGTATCGACATATTGGCCGAGCATGTAGCGCCCCACGCCGGGCCATTCATCAGCAGTTGTTTCGGGTTCGCCATAGGCAATGATCGGGTAGCCGTAAACCGGGGCATAACGCGAGTAACAAGCCAAATTCCCACTCGGGCTGGAGCAGAAGAATAAAGAACCATTGCTGAAAGCCTGGGCCTCTAGCGCTCCTTCAGGGGTGTTCACGCGGATCATACCGGCGCGCCAATCGGGGGTGATGACCATGCCGATGTAACCGGCCATGAAGGCCTGCTGCACGTACCAATCTTCGGGTTGGGCGAGTACCGCAAGGTTGGCAGCCGCTTCCAAATTATTGAAGCCGATTGCCAGGAAACGCGTTTGCGGCGCAGAGGCCGCCAGGAGGCCAAGATTATCAAAGGGAGGTATGGCGATAACCCATTGAAAATTTTCGCGCTCGAAATCGCTGGCGCTCAAGTTTGGGCGCACTTGAAAACGCATGCCAGCATTGGGGATCTCTTCCGCTAAAAATGTTTGCAGCCGGTCTGCCAGTTGGGGGTTGGCCCCCTCGGGAAGCAGCAAAACCCCAACGGGGGGCAAGGGGGTAACCGTGGGGGTGGGTGTTTCGGTGGGTGCGGGAGTCTCTGTGGGGGTCGATGTACCTGTAGGCGTGGGAGCCACACCAGGGATTCCGCCCGAGCATCCGGCTAAAATCAGGGTAAAGACTAAAATGAGAGTCAATCTAAGGAAGCGGATATTTCTTGGCACAGCGTAATTCTCCAGAAGGTTTTAAATACGCCGTATTTTACTATCGTTCTCGAATTTCCTGTATAATACCGCCATGATTGAACTCAACGTCCCTGGCAGGGGCACACTGCGCTTGGAGCATCTGGTTTGTGATGTCAATGGAACCCTGGCGGTTGATGGGATTCTCCATGAAGGGCTGCCGCGGGTGATTAACAACCTGCAAGATCGGCTGAAAGTTCACCTGTTGACAGCAGATACGCACGGTCGGCAGGCCATTATCGATCAGCAATTAGGCCTGCAAGCCCAGAAAGTGCAACCGGGACGAGAGGCTGAGCAAAAAGCCGAATTTGTGCAACAATTGGGTGCGGCTCAGGTTGTAGCCATCGGTCAGGGGGCCAATGATGCTGCCATGTTGGAGGCCGCGGCGCTGGGGATTGGCATTCTTTCCAGTGAGGGCCTGGCCCGGCAAGCGCTGCTGGCCGCGGATATTGTGGTTCCCGATATTTTCGCGGCGCTGCAACTGTTGGAAAAACCCCTCCGAATCGTAGCGACTTTACGCAAGTGAGCTTATGAGCCTTCCACAAACCGAACAAACCATCGATGATCCTGAAAATTTACCAGCGGCCCGCCGCCGCCGGGCGCAGCGCACTTTGCTGCCACAGGCTGCCTCAGAACA
>DOTA01000360.1 GCA_003513015.1 Chloroflexota bacterium | reverse complement strand
TCGGCTTCATCAGCGATTATTTCACCCAACCAGCCAGGTTCATCAGCGGGTTCAGTAATGGATTCTGGGGTTTCTTCTTCAACGGCTTTTTGTAACCAGTCAGGGATTTCTTCATCCTCTGGAGCAGAATCAGTGCTCATTTCCTGTAGCCAATCGGGAAGGATCTCTTCTTCGGCTTGGGAGGGCGCTTCCCCTTTAAGCTCTTGGAGCCAATCGGGGATTTCTTCATCGGTCTCAGGTTCTTCCGAGTCACTTGTGAAAGCCGCAACTGCGGCAACTCCAGCAGCAATGGGGGCGGCGGGTGTTAACCAATCCGGTAGATCGCTATCATCGATGGTATCTACTTGGTTTGGTTCCTTTAGCCAATCAGGAATATCCTCGTTTGAAGCTGCGGCGGTAGGAAATTCGAAAGCTGAGTCATCGATTTCGTCGGGTTGTTCAATGGCTCCGGGAGGGGCAATTTGCTGGAGCCAATCGGGGATATCCCCAGCCAGGGCTTCGCTTGCTTCGGCCGGGAGTTCTTCTTCATCTTCAAAGGAGAAAGCGGATTGATTCTCATCAAATTCTCCGGTGGAGGGCGCCCAGCCGGCTTCTTTCATCCATTCGGGGATGAGATTATCATCGGAAGCGGTATCACCTCCGATACCAGATGAAAGGGATGGTAGCTCTGATTCTGCCTCGGACATCCAATCTGGCACACCTTCCCCCAAAAGATTTGAATCATCTAAAGTAATCCCAATCGAGGTTGCCCATTCAGGTTGGCTCGGGGCTCCCGCGGCTGGCCCGCCATCCCAGATTAATTGTTCGATCATAACGGCTTGAGCTGGTACCTGATCGGCTGAAGGCGTGTTGGGGCCGAGATAGGCTTCATAGGGGTCGAGTTCTTGCAGGCGCTTGTGGTAGATTTCTGCTTCTTTTGCGCGTTCGGTTTTTGATAATAGTTGTGCTAGGATCCGATTGGCGGCCAGGCAATAGGGCAGTTTTGTAACGATACCAGCACAGGTTTCTATGGCTTTGGCGGGGTCATCGCTCTGGGCGTACATTTGTGCTAGTAATACGCGTAAATCGTAGCGCTGCGGATTTTCGGCGATAGCAGCTCGTAGTTCGGCAATTGCCTGTTGGTAAAGGTTTCCTTTTACATACATGCGGGCTAAAGCGCCGCGGGTGAGGTGAACTTTGGGCGGTTCCATGCCGTCACGGCGGCCAAATAAGCGGCGTAATTCGCTCTGAATGGCAGTATTGTAGGGTTGGGCTTCAAAAGCGCGCTCCATGTGCCAGATGGCGGTATCCAGGTCGTTTTCGTCTTCCCGGATAATGCTCATGCCAACATGGCTGATAAAATCGTCTGGAGTGGCTGAGAGAACACGCTGGAAAATATCGGCTGCGTTTCCAAAGCGCTGGCTTTCGAGGTAAACTTTCCCCAATAAACGGTAGGTATCAAGGTGCTTTGGGTATGTGTGCAGGATATGCCGGCAATGGGCAATGGCTTCCTCGGTTTGCTTTTGATCGATGATCTGTTCTACTTCTTTTACATATACTCTTAGGGGTATTTTTGCCATTAATTCATCCTCGCCGCTGACACGGAACCTTCGCAGCGCACGCGAAAATCCGGTTTGTAAACAATCCTTCCTTAGTATGCCTCATTCTATCAAAAGGCGCAAGTCTCGTCTCGCGGTTCCTTTTGATGTTTTTGGCACATAAATTTTGTCTCATTGATGGATGGCTTTTAGGAGCAGTCAAATTGAGAAAATGAACATTTTATGAGAGAAAAAACTAATGCTTGACTTTGCTCTCTTAATTTTGTATATTTTCTATGAATTATATCTTTGATTTTGAGCACCACACCGGATTTGGTAGTTGTGCTTTTTGTTTTATACATGATGCTTCTGGTATGTACGCTGAATGCCAAAACATGTAAAATTCATTACATTAACGTAACAAATCAGCGCAAGACTTGATTTTGACCCCAAAAAAGTGTATCCTGATACTAATGTAAGGGAGGTTAAATCTAGAACCTTCAACGATTGAATTGCGTATTTAGTGGTAACCAATTCGTACGATCTCCTCAAGCAAGTTCCGAGGTTAAAAATTCGGAGAATATATGATTGATGAATCGTTGTTTAACGCGATTGAAACGCTCGAAAATGAACCTTTAAATGATCACGATGATGATCTGTCAGCAATTACACGTCTATTAGAGTTAGGCCGGAAAAAAAGATTCGTAACCATTGATGACATTTTAAGTATTTTCCCGGATGCCGAACAAGATGTCGACCAATTGGAAGAAGCTTTTGCCGCCTTGATTAGTGCGGGTATCCCTTATGTGGATGATGTTTCTCTAAGCGGCCCTTCAGATCATGATATTGGGGAAACAGATGATGATTTGGATGATGATGAATTAGCCGACCTTGATAAAGACGAGAATTATCTTTCAAATATCGACACGGACGATACAATAGGCCTTTATCTTAAAGAAGTTGGCCGGGTTCCCTTGCTTACCGCCGAAGAAGAGGTTGATCTTTCGCAGCGCATTGAGCAAGGGCGCTTAGCACGTGAAGAACTTGCTCGCGGCAACGTAGCGCTTCACCGTCATATCGAGCTTCAGACTTTTGTGCGCGATGGTTGGTCTGCCCGTGAACACCTCATTACCGCTAATTCGCGTTTGGTGATCAGCGTTGCCAAGAAATATATGGGGCGTGGCGTGCCTTTTCTTGACCTCATCCAAGAGGGCAATATTGGCTTGATCCGTGCCGCCAAAAAATTCGATTATCGCCGCGGTCACAAATTTAGTACCTACGCAACCTGGTGGATTCGCCAAGCCGTCACGCGTGCCATCGCCGACCAGGGACGCACCATCCGGGTTCCGGTTCACATGGGCGACCAGATCAACAAATTGCTGCGCATTCAACACCAACTCACGCAACGCTTGGGGCGTGATCCTGGTGTGGATGAATTGGCTGAGGCCCTGGAAGTTTCGCCCCAAAAAGTGGAAAATATGATCCAGGTGGCCCGCCGCCCCCTATCGTTGGAAACCCCTACCGACGATGAAGATGATTCCGTTTTAGGAGATTTCATCCAGGATGAAGAAATCCCTGCTCCGGACGATACAGCTACCTACAATCTATTGAAAGAACACCTCTCCGGTGTGTTAGATGGACTGCCCCCACGCGAGGTGCGTATTTTGCAGTTGCGCTACGGGCTTCTTGATGGTCAGGCCTACACCCTCGAAGAAGTTGGGCGCAAAATGGGTGTGACGCGCGAGCGAGTGCGCCAAATTGAAGCTCAGGCCCTCAGCCGCTTGCGCCATCCATCGGTGCGGCGCAAACTGCGCGAATATTTAGGCTAAAAAAACAACCCCGGTACTTTCCGGGGCTGTTTTTTTTCTTGAGCCATCACTCAAATACGGGGAAATAGCACACCCCTGCGGTTCCGGGGCCGGTATGCACCCCCAAGGCTGGTGATAATTCTGTAATTAGGGATTCCACCACGTTCAGGCGTGCCTCCACCAACTCTTTTAATTTTTCAACTTCGTCTTGAGCGGCTGCATGCACATAAGCGATTTTGATGCGTCCATCAGAGCCTATCGCAGCTTCGATTTTATCAACCATCATCTTATAAACCTTGTTACGGCTGCGAGCTTGCCCAAGAGAAACAATTACGCCTTCGCGCATGCTGATGATTGGTTTAATATTCAAAAAACTCCCCATCAAATGCTCTGCTTTGCCAATCCGGCCGCCCATGTAAAGGTATTTTAGTGTATCCGCAGTTTGCAACATTTGTGAAATTGGGATCATCGCTTTCACTTTTTGGATGACGTTCTCATAGGATACATCTCTTAGTGCTGCTCGGGCAGCTTCAATCACCATCCAGCCCTGACACATCGAAACATTCAGTGAATCGATCACTTCGATTTTTAGATCCGGCAATCTTTCTAAAATCGTATTTTTGGCAATCAGCGCAGCCTGATAGGCCCCACTACTTTTGGATGTGATATGGATGCTGATGATTTCTTGGGTTCCTGCTTCGGCTAATTCCTGATAAATTGCTTCGTAATCTGCTGAACTGGGGTTGGCGGTTTTTGGGATTTCTGTGGCTGTGGCAATCCAGTTGTAAAAGGTAGCACGGTCGATCGACACTAAATCACGCCAAACTTCTTGGCCGCGATGGATGTAATAGGGCACCCAATGGATGTCGAGTTCTTGGATAATTTCATTGGGGAGGCTGGCAACGCTGTCGGTGACAATCCCTATTTTTGGCATGGCGATCTCCTTTAATTGGGGATTTTGAAAAAACGTAAAATAGCCGGAAATAGATCGGCTAGGTTTCTGAGATTTTGTGTGAAGGCTTGCCGCAAATCTGCCGCTCCGATCACCAGAGCAGGGACGGGGTTGAGTGTGTGACTGCGCACCGTCAGGTCTTCCAGGTTGCCGTGATCGGAGGTGAGCAAGATCAGCCCCTTTTCATCCTCCCAAACCGAGAGCAAACCTCCCAGAACCTGGTCAAACGTGGTTAGTAGGGCCTGGGCGTTGGCCATATCGCGTTTGTGACCGGCGTAATCACTGAGCCAATATTCAAAAAAGGCAAAATCATGTTGAAAAGTTAATTCCTTGAGACGGATACCGGCCTGTTCGGGGGTGAGAATAGGCGTTCCTGGCAATTTAAGGTGATCCCACCAACCTTGGGCGGTGAAATCGGCGGAGAGCGCCTCGCCGTTAAATAGATCATCTTGGGTCTTGAGCGAGATGCATGCACTGCGAGCGGCCATGGCCACCGCCCCGGGCAACCGCCGTCCCGAATCCAGCGCCTGAAAATATCCTTCGGGGAAAGCATTCAAGAAACTGGCCTGATAACCCGCTTGCTTGAGTTTGTTGAATAAATTCCCGTTTTCCACAATGGCCTGGATTTCAGGATTGGGTTTCGGTCCGTAATGTTCCCCGATGATTACCGGAACATTTTTGCCTGTGAGCAACGTAGCCTGTCCGCTCGCCGATTGTGGGCGACCCTCCACCCCCAGACAGGCATCCAACGGAAGCAGGGTGGCTCGCTCCGTCTGAACTGGTAAGCGTTGGTGATCTTGGATGAGCCGCTGACCGTCTAAAAGAGCCTCCAGATTTGGCATGGGCGTGCATGCGAAGGGATTGATTTCAACATCATCCGCTCCCAGGCCCACGCCATCTAAAAAGAGAAAGAGAAATTTCATGATGCGATCTTTAGCCATTTCCTTTGCGGAAGGTTAGCCAGGCCGAGGGGCGCGAGCTGCGCTCTAAACCGTTTTCGCGTTGTACGAGATTTAATCGGGGCGAGAAAGCTGCCAAATTGGCCTCGTCCACCCCATTGCCAGATTCTGAATCTCCCGTTCTGATAAAGGTATAAAGCAAAAAGTTGCCTCCCGGCTTCAGGAGCCGGTAAACATTCGTGCGGTAAGCTTCCATCCCCTGACTGGAAAGGTTGTGGAAACAGCCGATATCCAAAATTAGATCAAATGGCCCGTTGATCCCCTCCGGGCGGGTGACATCACCGACGCGAAAATCAACCTGGACCTGGGTTTGCTTCACTTTTTTGCGTGCCACGCGGATGGGTTTGGCGACAAAATCTATGCCGGATACCTGCCAGCCATGCTGCGCCAGGGTGATGGCGTTGGTGCCGGTGCCGCAACCCAGATCGAGCGCCCGGCCTGCGGGGTGATGCTCGATGAATTGATAGACTTCGGGCGGGGTGATGTTGGTGTCCCAGGGGGGCTGGCGCCAATACCAGAGCGAAAAGAAAAATTTACGTGAGAATTTCATGGTTTCAGGGAACTGCGTACCTGCTCTGTGTCTAACTGACCAACGCTGCGCCAGATTTCATTGCCTCGGGCGTTGAAAAAGATGAAAGTGGGGGTGTAGCGAAAATCATATTGGTTAGCTAACTC
>DOTA01000508.1 GCA_003513015.1 Chloroflexota bacterium | reverse complement strand
GATGCCGAGCGCATGTTCTTCGTCACCCTGCTCTACAGCGCCGTTGAAACCTGGATGCGCGCCCAAAGCGGCAGCGGCAGCCTGCGCGCCCTGCTCTACTTCGACGAAATTTTCGGCTATATGCCGCCCGTGGCCAACCCGCCCTCCAAATCCCTGATGCTGCGGATGCTCAAACAGGCGCGCGCCTTCGGGGTGGGGCAAATCCTGGTCACGCAAAACCCCGCCGACCTCGATTACAAAGCCCTCTCCAACACCGGCACCTGGTTCATCGGCAAACTCCAAACCGAAAACGACAAAAACCGCCTGCTCGACGGCCTGCAAGGGGCCACCCCCGGCCTGGATCGCAAGCACTATGACGACATCATCGCCAATTTGGGCAAGCGCGAGTTTTTGTTCCATAATGTCCACGAACCGGAACCGCAAGTTTTCAAGACTCGCTGGGCGATGAATTACCTGGCAGGCCCCCTCACTCGAACCCAGATTCCGCTGTTGAACGGGCTAACCGGGGCCAGCGTCAACTTTAGGGTGGATTCCGCTCCCAAAAACGCCGCTCAACCTGAAATTTCAGGTGATGCCCTTCCCATAGCGGGCGCACTGCCCAATGATTTCGCGGCAATTTCTCAGTCGCAGGTTGCAGGTTACAAGTCACAGGTTACAAGCTCCAAGCCACAAGCACCCAGCACTCAGCAACTATCCACTGGCTCAACCACTCGCCCGGCCATCCCCACCGGGATTGATGAGTATTTCCTGCCGCACAATCTCACGCTCTCGCAGGCCGCNNAAAACCGCCCTGGTGCTGGAGGCTGACCGGCGCGGCACCGCCCGCTGGGAAGACTGGCTAACCACAAAAATGGATCCTAATTCGCTGGAGCGCTCGCCCGCGCCGCAAGCCAGCTTTGCTACGCTCGAAGCGCCTTTCAACGAGGCGGTCACATTGCGCGCCCAAAAAACCGACTTTGTGGATTGGGCCTACCGCAACGCGGTCGTAACGGTGCGGGCTAACGAGGCGCTCAAAATTTACGCCGGGCCAGAGGTTTCGCAGGCCGAATTCCGCCGGATGTGCGCCGAAGAAGCCCGCGCCGAGCGCAACGCCGAGATGGACAAAATCGAGGCCAGCTACGAGAAGAAACTCGATACCATCGAAGATCGCCTGCGCCGCGAGGAGCGCGAATTGCGCCAGGATGAAGCCGAGCTTTCGCAACGCAAAATGGAAGAGATGGGCACCCATGCCGAAAACGTGCTCAGCCTGTTCAGCAAGCGCTCGCGACGGTTGAGTACCTCGCTCTCCAAACGTCGCATGACCGAGCAAGCCAAAGCCGATGTGGAAGAATCACTGGATGCGATTGACGATTACAAAGCTCAAATCGCCGCCCTGGAGCAGGAACTCAAAAGTAAAATTGACGGAATTCAGGCGCATTGGGTCGATATTGCTGACGACCTCGAAGAAATCAGCGTGACGCCCTATAAAAAAGATATTTTGGTGGGTTTATTCGGGGTGGCCTGGTTCCCGTATATTGTGGTCGAGGCGGGTGGGCGCACGTTTGAACTCCCAGGCTTCGGGAAGGTCTAAACTGCTAATCCACGCGAAGGGACGCGAATATTTTAATTTTTTGCGTAGCTTGGCGTAAATTCGCGATTTTCTACCATGCCTGATACGAAACAAACCCTCACCGATGCCAACGGCAGGCAAATCACCGTTCTCGTGCGGCACGATAAACGCCTGAAAAAATCTTCGCGCTGGGGTTGGCAGCCCGATGGCACGATTTTGCTGCGCGTACCATTCCGATTGCCCAAACGCTCCATTGCCCAACTGCTCGATCAGATTGCCGCTCAGTTGCAAAAGCAAGAGAAAATCGCCGAGCGCCGCACTGATGCCGAACTTCAGCAGCGCGCTGAATACCTCAACCAAAAACATTTCGGGGGCAAAATCGAGTGGAAAGCCATCCGCTGGGTGGGAAATATGAATCACCGCCTGGGGAGCTGCACCAACGGCGGACCCACCGATGGGCATATCCGCATCAGCGACAAAATCAAAGGCTGGCCGCAATGGGTGGTGGATGCCGTGATTGCTCATGAGTTGGTACACCGCTTCCATCCCCATCACAGCGCGGAATTTTGGGCCACGCTCAAGGCGGGTTACCCGCTCACCGAACGGGCGCGCGGCTTCATCGAGGGCATGGGTTTTGCGGAGGGGCAAAGTTACGAGGATGATTAATCCCTAAAACCTGTGTCAGAGCTAAATTCGCCTGCCATCGATTCGCGAGGCTACCAAACAACCACCTGATTCCGTCCGCTGTTTTTGGCCGTGTAAAGTGCCTGATCGGCCCGGCTGATCAACATATCGATGTCAGTATCATCTTCCAACAGATTCGATATGCCAATGCTGAGTGTGATCGAAATCGAATAGTCATTCGTCACAATGGGCTGAGTGGCTATTATCTGACGCAAGCGTTCAGCAAGATTTTGGCTATTTCCAAACGATGTTTGGGGCAAAAGGATGATGAACTCTTCTCCACCATAGCGTGCCAGGATATCCGTTTCGCGAATGCAAGCCTGAACATGCCCGGCGAAAGTCTGTAACACCAGATCGCCGATGAGATGACCATACCGATCATTGACTTGCTTGAAGTGATCTAAATCCAACATAATCACAGCAAGCTCAGATTGGTAACGCCGCGTTCTGGCAAATTCCTGTTTGGCCAGTTCAAAAAAATGCCTGCGATTATAGAGCCTGGTTAACGGGTCTGTAATTGCCAGTTCTTGCAGTTGGGCTTCGATGCGTTTTCGTTCTTCAATTTCTTGTTGCAAACGCGCATTGGCAATTTCTGCTGCTTCCTTTTCGATACGCAGTTTCTCCCAGAAGGGTTGCGCCACTTGAATTTTGAGGGAGGCGCCCTCTACATTCCACACCCCGTGATTGTTGGAACCAAGTACCCGGAAGGTATATTCACCGGCAGGAAGGTTGGTATAGGCAGCAAAGCGGCGTTGGCTGCTCACTTCCTGCCAATCCTGATCGAAGCCCTCCAGCTTGTATTTATATTGATTTTTTTGGGGGTCTACATAACTCAGCGCCGCAAACTCGAACGCAAAACTATAATCCTGGTCAGAGAGCACAATCTCTTGGGTAGCCCAAATTGCCTTTTGCAAGGGTGAGTTTCCGCCAATTGGAACCGGTTTATTGAATAACAGAAAATTCGTAATCACGATGGGTGGAACATTGCGGTTATCAACAATCTGTTCCGGGTAAAACGCGGTCAGACCCCCATAGCCACCAAAGAACATCTCACCATTACGGCTTTTGAAATATCCGCTGACCTCGGATCTGGTTTGCAGCCCTTCTGCCGGGCTATAAGTTTGGAAGGTTTCGGCAAGGGTAGCGAATTTGACCAGCCCCCGGTTGGTACTCAACCACAGGCGAGTACCCTTACGAGGGGCGGGGGAGGTTTCTTCCAAAATGCCGCTCACAGCCGCGTTAGGCATTCCTTCATCTTCGCCAAAACGCCTGAACAACTCCTCTTGGGGGGCATCATCAGAAACTTGCCCGGGATCAAGCTGCTCGAC